>CALJUJ010000624.1 GCA_937975525.1 uncultured bacterium | reverse complement strand
GGGCCTCTGTGCGGCGTGGAAGGTCCCCGCGAGATGAAAGCGTATCTCGAATTCGTGCGTGGCGAGGCGACGCGGTACTTTCGGGCCGAGGTTCCGGCGCTCGAGGCCGCCAAGCGCATCGACCTCGGGCCCTACGCGGGCTGGACCGAGCCGGAGCGGATTCTGTTCAGCGTCGAACGCGCCTACCGCGAGCTACGCGGCGATGCCTGGGATGCGCCGATCGACGTGGTCAGCATGTTCCGCGGCATGTACGAAATCCGAACTTCCCATCGGCACTGAACGCAAGTCTCAGCGTGGCGGCCGCGGTGGCGGTGGCGGTGGCGGCTTCATGCCGCCGCCACGGGCCGGCGGGCGGTGCACCTGCGGCGGTCGCGGCGGCGGCTTCGGGGCGCGAACGCCTTTCGGCCGCCTTGCCGGTGCGATGCGCGGCGGCGCCCCGCCGGCACGATGCGCACCGCCGCGTGGCGGTGGAACGGCGATTCCGGCTCGCGGCGCACCCGTGTTCCGCCCAACCGAGACATCCGGGGGGCGCGGCGGGCGGGGAACCGCTGCCCGCGGGCGGACCGGCAGCACGGATCGTGCGGACACGACGCCCGTCGCCGCGGCATCACCGACGACCTTGACGCGCCTTCCGACCCATGGGGCGGCGTTGGTCGCGCTCAGATCGACGGGAACTCCTTCGATGCGCGCCGTTGGCTCGTCGGGACGCATCTCCAGGTAGCCTTCGATCTCGACCCGACGTGCACGCTGCGTCTCCTGCCATGGCCGCACGGTCTGCACGCTGTCGACCTCGAGCCATCCCTTCAACCAGCGCCCGACGACCTTCACCTCGGCTCCCGGCGGCGGCAGGGCCGTCCGGACCGCAAGCGGAGTTCCGGCGACGGTCCAGGTATCTGCATTGGCTCCTCTCTCGAGCCGTCCCCGCACGAGCACGGAGGTAGCGTCCGCCGGATCGATGCGGGTCGCGTCGATGGCCCCGTCGGGTCGGCGCAGGCCGGCGACACGAACGTGACCCCAATTCTGGAGGTCGGACATCGCGACGGGGCCGCCGGGCCCCCAGGTCGATGGCGCTACGAGAACTCGCTGGCCGGCGACTTCGACGGTCGTGGAACTGCCGGCGCCTACGGTCACCGGGCCGACGACCAGCGCCTGGCTGACGACCTCGACAGCGCGCACCGCGTCGCCGTGACGCAGCGCGACGACATCGACGAACTCACCAATATCCAATTGCGCGATGCTCGCCGGGCGACCGTCGATGGAGATCGTGGTCCCCGGCGCCAGCTGCACCTCGGTGCCGCCGATACAGAGGCTCGCATAGCCCGTGATCGTGCCGCGAATGGCGGTCTCGGCGCGAGCGTGCTCGATGCCGGTGCCACCGATGCCGCCCTCATCGCCCTCGACGCCCGTGCCGCCGATGCCGTCGGCCTGCGCCGTGTCGCGACGCATGCCCGTGCCACCGAGTCCCTCGTCGGGCGTTCCCGCGTGTCCGGTCCCACCGATCCCTCCTTCGTCGTCGCCGCCGTCGGCGCGCCGTGGCCACAGCTCACCACCATCGGCGCACGGATCCGCCTGGGCCGGCGGCGCCACGGTGGCGACGAAGAAGGCGACGAGGACCGCCGCGAGGACGTTCTCAGGTCTCATCATCGCGCCTGCGCCGCGGCTGCTCCTGGGAGAAGAAGTAGATCCCGAAGTTGATGCGCGAGATTGCAGCGGGGCTTCCCGCGGAGCGCTGTTGCAAGGCCAGCGCCCGACGGTTGATCCGCTGCAACGCTTCCATGCCGAGTTTGCGCGCCAGCGCCTCGATCTCGGCGACGGCTTCGGGCGTGAGGTGATTGTAGTTGACGCTGCGCTCCAGCTGTCGCGGCGTCTCTCCGAGCAGATTGTGCACCCCGGCGGCGAAGTGGTCGTGCAGGTTGCGGCCGAAGTAGAAGGCGAGCTCGTCGGAGCCCTCGGCCGGCAGGAAGGCGTCGCTCTCGAGGTGGACCCGGTCGTCGTCGTCGAGGCGAACGAGCCCGAGCCGCAGCAACTCGTCGAGCACGACGCGCGGTCGAATGTCGGTGTTCACGGAGCGTACGAGTCCGTCGAACGAAGGCGCGTCGCCGCCGTCGACGCGAGACAAGGCGCGCGGCCGCTTGCGACGATCGAGGAACGCGCCCTGGCTGGTCCAACGCGCGATCACCTGACTGGCGAGCACGGCGCGCTTGGGAGCGCGCGGCTCTTCGGAATCCTCGCTGCGCAAGCGACGCACGTCCTTGCGATGCACGCCCGTGAGGAGGTGGATGCGGCTGTCGGTCTGGCGCTTACCCTCGACGGGGAACTCGGCCTCGGCGACGTCGACGTAGATTCCCTTCGCCAACTCCGCGAAGGCCGGAAACGGGATCCCACGCGCGATGAGCAGTCGCGCCAGCGGGCGCAGCGCGCGGCGGATCGCCGCCAGCAGACTGGCAGGCGGGCCGGGGGGACCGGCAGCGGAAGATTCGACGTCAGCCACGTGGAATCTTTACCCACGAATTTTGCACGAATCAATCTTGACGTGGATAAATTTCCCACGTATACCTGGGGCCGTCTCGTGGGACTTTTTTCCATTCTGAGCCGGGCATGACGCCTGGCCACCAACGCAAGCCCGAAAGGAGCCCCCCATGTCCCGTTCCGAATTGTTCCGCATCACCGGTGCCATCGCCTTCGGCGGCGCACTCCTACTCATGTCGACCTCGTCACCGGCACAGGAAGATCCCAACTCGCCCGACGTCGTCGCTCCCGACTGCGTCGCCGCCTGCCACGAGGCAGGCCGTGACTGCATGACCGACGCGCGCGCCGCCTATCGCTCGTGCCTCGACGACGCCGCCTGCGACGAAGCGCGCAGCGCGTTGCGCGACGCCTGCTCCCGCGACACACGCACCGAGGACGCCTGCGTCGCCGCGCGTGAGGCGTTCCGTGCCTGCGTGGGTCCCTGCCGCGACGACGCCAGGCTCATCGGAGCTGCCTGCCGCGAAGTGAGAACGACCTGCTTCGCCGAGACGTGCGGCCTCGACGCGCCGCCGCGGCGTGACGACCGCCACGGACACCCCCACCGTCGGCCGCCGCACGGCGAGCGTCGCCCCCGACGACGTTGATCCGCGGCGCCGGTGCTCCAGGGCCACCCAGCTCCGCTCTCCCCGGCTGGGTGGCCCCCCGCCCGTTCCCAAGTCGAATGGAGACACGAGGCTTCTCTCCGTCGGCCTTTCCTCGGAAGTCGGATCTGTGTACGTGACCACGCTCGATGACTCGGCCGCTCGCATCCGTCGCTCGCCGGGGCGCAATCGCCATTCTCGTCGTCACCGCGATCTGCCAGCGCGCCGATGCCGACTCCGCTTCGCCCTGGCACCTCCAGGCCAGCCTCGGATACCACTTCAGCTCGGGCGAGTACGGTGAGGAGCGCTCGACCGAGATCGGCTACGTTCCCTTCATCGCCAGCGTCGACCATGGCCCCTGGAACGCGGAGCTGACACTGCCGTACATCCGGGTGTCGGGGCCCCGCGGTATCGTCGGCACGCTCGGGGACCCCGCCAGCACCACCACCGACGTCCGCACCAACTCCGGCCTCGGCGACGTTCAAGCCGTGTTCCGCTTCACCGCTACACCAAAGCGCGCCTGGCTGCCGACGACCACGGCCGCGTTGCGCATCAAGGCGCCAACCGCCGACGAAGACGATGGGCTCGGTACCGGCGAATGGGACGTGACCCCGGAGATCGACGCCGCCTGGGTCGTCGGCCGCTTCACCCCGTTTCTGGGACTGGCCTACGAATTCCTCGGTGATCCCGGAGAACGAGTGGAAGACGATGGATCGGTGACCGGCTTCGAGCTCGACGACGCCGTGCGCGGCTACGCGGGAATCGCCGCACAGCTGTGGCCACGCTGGCAACTCGGTCTGCTCGTCGACGCGGGCACGCCAACCGCCGACGGAGCGGGCGACCGGATCGACATCGTACCCTTCACCAGCGTCGCACTCAGAGACGACTGGCTCGTGCAGGTCTACGGCACAGCGGGACTGGCGCGCGGCAGTGCCGACGAAGGCTTCGGGATCCAACTCACCTGGCGCGGACTCGCGTGCGGCACACGCTGAGCCCCGCGGGCGTGCAGAGGTCCACACAAGGGCCTCGCGACCTGTGTAAAATCCCCACGGTGGACCAGACTTCGTTCAACCACACCAACCTCGAGGCATTGGCATTGATCCTGCTTGTTTACTTGGCGTACCTGGATCTCTGCTACTTCGAGATCCTCACCCGGCGCTGCGCACGTGGGCCTGGCCGCCCACGGAGCGCGAGGAGCTTTCGCAACGTGCCGCACGGGTTTCATCGT
>CALJUJ010000623.1 GCA_937975525.1 uncultured bacterium | reverse complement strand
TTCCCGCTGAGCTGTGGACATGGAAGTCGCCGGCGACCCAGCTCGCGGTGGCGGCCGGCGGCGGATCGTCGCCCCCGCAGGCCAGGCTCCAGGACGACAGCGCGACGACGGCGGCGACGATTCTCCTCATGCGCGTCTCCTACCAAGGTGCGCGCGCCAAGCCCAGGTTCGACGTGTCGCTTCAGGCGCGTTTGGCGAAGCGATCGCACGACCGCCACAGCCGGTCGCGGTCGGCCTCCGATTCACGGGTGAACGGAAGGTAGTGCGTGAGGCGCTCCTGACGGTCGAAGAAGCACTTTCCCTGGACGCCGCGGGCGGCACGGCGCGCGGCGAGCCAGACCGCGGTGTCGGCGCCCTCGGCCGGAGTGCGCAGGATGGCGCGGGTGATCCGGTGGAAGCGCGGCAGCGACGTGCGCACGCCGGCGGTCTCGGCCCAGCCGGGATGCATTGCGTTGACGGCGATGCCCTTGCGCGCGAGCTTCTTCGCCCAGAGCTCGGCGAGGACGACCTGCGCACGCTTGGTTTCGGCGTAGGCGGCGACGCCGTCGTAGGCGCGCTTCTCCCAGTTCGGGTCATCGAGCCGAAGCTTCTGCGTGTACATCCCGCCCGACGACATCCAGATCACCCGCGCATCGGCCGAGCGCTCGAGCGCCGGTAGCAGCATCCGCGTCAACAGGTGCGGGCCGACGACGTGCGTGGCGAACGTCAGCTCGAGCCGCTGCGGCGTCTCGATGCGTTCGTCCGGCAGCAGGCCGGCGTTGTGCAGCAGGATGTCGACGGTGCCGTCGGCGAGACGTTGACCCGTGACGCGCACGGATTCGAGGTCGGCCATGTCGACGATCTCGACGTGCACGTCGTCGTTGCCGGTGGCGGCGCGAATGCGCTGCGCCGCATCGTTGCCGCGCTCCCAGTTGCGGCACAGCAGCAGCGTCTCCGCGCCCAGGCGGGCGAGGCCGAGTGCGGCGTAGTAGCCGATGCCGGCGTTGCCGCCGGTGACGAGGGCGCGGCGACCGCCGAGATCCACGTCGAGGTCGGCCGGATCGAAGGCGAGTGAGTGGATGCGATACCCGTTGTGGTCGAAAGACAGGACGATCGTCGGGTCGATCAATCGGCTCAGGCCGCGCCCGAGCCACTGTGTCAGCATGCGGATCCTCCCTTCCGTTCCGGTCGAGGGCCTGACCACGCCAGTTACACCGATCGTCGAGCCGATCAAGCGGCAAAGCTTGCGCCCGAGGCAGGGAAGTCGGAAGCTCGACCCTTCCGGAAGAGATCTGCGCCGCCAGGGGGAGAATGATGATGATTGCCAACGATCCGGTTCTCGATTGCGTACGCTGCGCGCGGCTCGGATCCGCGCTGCTGCTCGCCCTCGTCCTCGTTGCCGGCTGCGGTCGGCACGAGCCTCCCGGTGAGGTCACCGAAACCGCGGTGCCCGCCGCCGAGGTCGCCGAGCGTAGCGCCCGCCAGGACGCGGCCCTGGAGAAGTTGGTGACCGGAGCGTCGAAGCAGATTCTGTTCGGCGACCTGCACGTGCACTCGACGTTCTCGGCCGATGCGTTCATCGCCAGCTTGCCGTTGGTGCAGGGCGAGGGAGCCCATCCGCCCGCGGATGCCTGCGACTACGCGCGCTTCTGCTCGCAACTCGACTTCTGGAGCATCAACGACCATGCCGAGGCGCTGACGCCGCGTCACTGGCGTGAGACCAAGCAACTGATCCGCGAGTGCAATGCGGTCGCCGGCGACCCCGAGAACCCCGACACGGTGGCCTTCGTCGGTTGGGAATGGACGCAGGTCGGTTCCTCGCCCGAGGATCACTACGGCCACAAGAACGTGATCTTCCGCAGTCTCGAGGAGGATGAGCTGCCGCGGCGGCCGATCAGCGCACTCAACGATCGATTGATCGGCCTGATGCGCCAGCGGCCCGGCCTGCTCGATCAGATCATGTTCCCGCTGTACGACTTCTCCGAGCGCCAGCGCTACCTCGACTTCGCCAAGTTTCAGGCCGAGGCCGACGCCGTGCCGATGTGCCCGCGCGGCGTCGATACGCGCGAGCTTCCCGAGGAGTGCCACGAAGCCGCCGACGAGCCGCGGGTGCTGTTCGAAAAGCTCTCGCAGTGGGGCTACGAGACGATGGTGATCCCTCACGGCAACACCTGGGGGCTCTACTCGCCGGCCGGGACGACCTGGGACAAGCAGCTCACGGGCGCGCAGCACGATCCGGAGTTGCAGACGTTGATCGAGATCCACTCCGGGCACGGCAACTCCGAGGAGTACCGCGACTGGCGCGCGGTTCGCATCGGCGCCGACGGCGCGATGGAGTGTCCGGAGGCGACCCCGGAATTCCTCCCGTGCTGCTGGCAGGCGGGCGAGATCGTTCGCGGTCGTTGCGAGGATCCGAAGAGCGAAGCATGCGAGGCACGCGTCGCCAAGGCCCGCCTCGACTTCCTCGAGGCCGGCACCGCCGGTCGCCAGGTTCTGCCCGGCGCCAGCGTCGAAGAGTGGCTCGACTGCGACCAGTGCCGCGACTGCTTCATCCCCTCCTTCAATTACCGGCCCGGCGGCTCCACGCAGTACGCACTGTCGCTGACGAACTTCGACGACCCCGAGTCGCCGCGCCGCTTTCGCTTCGGCTTCATCTCGTCGAGCGACAATCACACCGCCCGGCCGGGCACCGGGTACAAGGAGATCGACCGGCGCGAAAACACCGAAGCGGTCGGCCTCAACGAGGAGTGGTTCCCGCGGATCTTCGGCGAGCGCCCGACTCCCGCTGCCGAGAGCCGATCCTTCGACCCGATGCAGGTCCAGAGAGATATCCTGCAGGCGATGCAGGTCGTCGACTTCGAGCGCGGGGCGTCGTTCTTTCTGACCGGCGGCCTCGTGGCGGTGCACAGTCCAGGCCGCGGCCGCGACGACATCTGGGAGTCGCTGCAGCGCCGCGAGGTCTACGCCACCAGCGGCGAGCGCATTCTCCTCTGGTTCGACCTGCTCAATCACCCCCGCGGCGTGCAGCCGATGGGGAGCGAGACGCAGCTCGCCGAGGCGCCGCGGTTCCGCGTGCGCGCGGTGGGCGCCTACGTGCAGAAGCCGGGGTGTCCCGAAACCAGCCGCCAGGCCATGAGCCCCGAGCGACTGCATCACCTGTGCCGCGGCGAGTGCTACCACCCGAGCGACGAGCGCCGCCGTATCACCCGCATCGAGGTCGTGCGCATCCGTCCGCAGCAGCGCCCGGGCGAGCCGGTCGGTCCGCTGATCGAGGACAGCTGGCGCGTGTTCGATTGTCCGAACGACCCGGCCGGCTGCGCCGTCGAGTTCGACGATCCGGAGTTCCTCGGCAGCGGCCGCGAGTCGATCTACTACGTGCGCGCGATCCAGGAGCCGACCATGGCGGTCAATGCCGACGGGGTGCGCTGCGAGTACGACGACGCGGGCAACTGCGTGAAGGCGAATCCTTGCTACGGCGACTACCGCACGCCCTACGAGGACGACTGCCTCGCGGAGTCCGAGGAGCGCGCCTGGTCGTCACCGATCTACGTGACGCCCGCGTCGTGACGCCCGCGTCATAACGCGAGCGTCGCGAGGTCAGTACACCTCGGCGGTGTTCGCTTCCTCCTGCAGGGTCACGCAGTGGTCGGTGCAGAGCAGGCGCACCGTCTTGTTCGTGTAGAGGTCGCGCGCGGTCGGCAGGTGGCGGTCGATCTGCGTGAACGTCACCGTCAGCTCCGGTAGCGCGCCTTCGATCGCGACCCCCATCCAGCCGCACGCGAAGTTGCGGCCGGCGGCGAGGTACCGACGCTCGACCTCGTGGCAGTGGCGCAGGAGCCACTCGCGCACGAGCGTGTTCGCGCCGACCATCCGCCGCGTCATCGCGGTGACCGTGCCCGGCTCGACGCCGCGGGAGCGGTAGCCCTCGGGCTCGGCCGGTACGTAGGTCACGATCGGCGGCTCGACCGCCGGGGCGATGGGAGCGCCGACCTCGGGTCGGGCGCGCCTTTCCGGTGGGTCCTTGCGTTGCGGCGGCTTGGGCCGTTCACGCACCCGCGGCGCCGCGGCGGCGACCGGTTGCGGCCGCGGCGTCGCCGTCGGAACCACGGTGGGAGTCTCGGTCGGCGCCACGCAGTGGGTGTGCGTGGGTGTCGAAGTCGGAGAGAACACGGGTGCGGGCGGGGCGCAGCCGCCGTCTTCCGAGGCGAGGTAGAGCATCGCGGGCAACCCGAGGATCGCCAGCGCGGCGAGCAGCAGCGGTAGCCAGGCGATGGATGGGGGCGACTCGGCACGCCGCGGCTCGCGATCGTCGGCGGCGATGGCGTCGTCGAAGGCGACGCTCGCGGCGACCGGAGCCGCCGTGGCGGCCGCGGCACCGGCGGCGACCGTCCCGCCACGATCGCGACGGCGCGGCGGCGTCTTCGGGGCGAGCACCGCGTAGGCTGGCTCGTCGCTGCTGCCGGGAAAGAAGTGCAGGACGTCCTGCGTCGAGAACGAAGCGAGGCCGGTCCAGCGCCGCAGCGCGGCGTCGAGGTCGTTCAACCCCGCCTCGAGCGCATCGGTGTCGTGCCCGGCGAGCGAAATGACGACGACGAAGCGGCCGAGGTAGGGATCCCACGCGTGCCACAGCTCGGCCTCGCCGGCTCCGTCGAGGAGCTCGACGGCCTGGTAGTGTCCGAAACGCCGCTTGGTGTCCGCCTTGTCGTCGCTCACGATAGCTTCCCCGCCCTGGTCGTTCGTACCACCGCAGCCGCTGCGGTTCCAACCGCGCGCGACACGCGGTCGTGGCTCAGTTTGATTCTCGCGCAGGTGGGCGAACCGATGGGGACAGTCCCCATGGTGCGAAAGCACCCTTTCGGGCCGCTACGCGGCCATGGGGACTGTCCCCGTTTCTCGCGATTGAAATCAAAGTGAGACACCGCCATCGCGAAGCTCTGGCGCAGGCGAGCGATCTGCGACAGAAAGATCGCCGCCATGAAT
>CALJUJ010000622.1 GCA_937975525.1 uncultured bacterium | reverse complement strand
CTGGGACCCGCCAGCTGACCTCGTCGACGGCTGCTACGCCGCAGCCGGGTGGTGGTTCGGCGGCTCGATCGGCCGCCGGGCGGTTGCGACGTCGCCGGTTCTTCACGTAGATTGGCCCCGTTGGCCCTGCACCGGACGCGCGCGCGAGCGTCCGGATCGGCCGATGCTCACGAGAGGAGACCGCAGCATGTTCCTTCGCACCGACGCCGCAGGCGTTGCCGTCGACAAGCCGCAACGGCGCGTCGCCGACTTCGTCGCCCTCACCAAGCCGCGGGTCGTCGCCATGGTCTTGATCACCACGGCCGTGGGCTTCTACCTCGGCGGGCAGGGCGCATTCGAGCCGAGCGTCCTGCTGGCGACCCTCATCGGCACCGGCCTCGCTGCCGCGGGAACGATGGCCCTGAACCAGTTCGCCGAGCGCGACGGCGACGCGTTGATGGATCGCACGCGTACGCGGCCGCTTCCGGCCGGGCGCCTCGACGCCACGGAGGCTGCCTTCTTCGGTGTCGTGTTGGTGACCGGCGGCCTGGCGGTGCTCGCTGCGGCCGTGAATCCGCAGAGCGCGGCCGTCGTCGCGGTGATCTCCCTCAGCTACCTTTTCGCCTACACCCCCCTCAAGCGGGTGAGCCCGCTGTGCACGCTCGTCGGCGCCGTCCCCGGTGCGCTGCCGCCGGTCGTTGGTTGGGTGGCGGTGCGCGGCAGCCTCGGCATCGAGGCGTGGGTCCTGTTCGCGATTCTCTTTCTCTGGCAGCTGCCGCATTCCCTGGCGATCGGCGCGGTGTACCGATCCGACTACGACCGTGCCGGAATCCGCCTCCTGCCCGTCGTGGAGCCCGACGGCCGCAGCACCGCGCGTCAGGTCGTCACCAACTCGCTCGCGCTGGTCGCGGTCGGCATGCTGCCCACCTTCGTCGGCATCGCCGGACCGATCTACCTCGGGGCGGCCGTCCTGCTCGGGCTCACGTTCCTCGCCTACGGGCTTGCCTACGCCAAGCGTCGCGATGCTTCGTCGGCGCGGGGCGTCGTCTTCGCGTCGCTCATCTATCTGCCGCTGCTATTGGCGGCGATGGCGATCGACAAGGTCGAACCGACCATCCTGCAGCTCGGCTGATCACGCCGGCGCTGGCCTCGACACGATGTCCTGGAAGTGGATGGGCGCCGCGGCGGCCGTCGTCGTCGTCGGTGTATTCGCCGCCGTCGTCATGCGTGCTCCACATGGCAACGCGTTGCCCGACCTCGGACAGCTTCCCGATTTCGCGTTGGTCGGCGCCGACGGCGGCAGCTTCGGCAACCACGACCTTCGCGGCCGAGTTTGGATCGCCAACTTCATCTTCACGTCCTGCCCGTCGTTCTGCCCGCGGCTCACACAGCAGATGGCACGGGTTCAGCAACGACTGGGCGCCGAATCCGACATCTTGCTGGTGTCGATCTCGGTCGATCCACGCACCGATACTCCCGACGTCCTACGCGCCTACGCCGACAGGTACGGTGCCGATCGAGACCGTTGGCAGTTCCTGACCGGTTCCCGTGCCGACGTCTACGAGCTCGTCCGTTCGGGCTTCCGGCTCGCCGTGACCGAGCGCTCGGCGGAAGAAGCGGCCGACGGCGAAGGGGCGATCGCCCACTCGGACCGCTTCGTGCTGGTCGACCGAGACGGCGTCATCCGCGGCTACTACCGCGGTACCGAAGACGATAGTGTCGAGCAGCTCTTGGCCGACGCCCGCAGCTTGGCCGGAAGCTGACGCGCGGGCTCCACGGAGGTGCCCATGGACGTTCGCGATCTGCCTACCCTCAACGCTGGGCTCAATTCCTTCGCCACGCTCTTGCTGGTCGCCGGGTATGCCTTCATTCGCAGCGGCAACGTCGAGGCTCACCGCCGCTGCATGGTCGCGGCCTTCTCGACTTCGGTCGCGTTTTTGATCTCGTACCTCGTCTATCACGCCTACGCCGGTTCGGTGCCGTTCCCCGGCACCGGTTGGGTGCGTCCGTTGTACTTCGCGATTCTCGTATCGCACGTCGTGCTCGCGGCGGCCGTCCCGGTGTTGGCCGTGATCACGCTCTACCTCGGCTTGCGCATGGAGCGGGCGCGGCATCGGCGCATCGCCCGATGGACGCTGCCGATCTGGCTGTACGTGTCCGTCACCGGCGTCGCGGTGTACGTGATGCTCTACGTCGTGTACGGCGCCCAGCCGTCAGCGTAGGCTGTGACCGCCGTCGATCACCACGGTGGTTCCCGTCATGTAGCTGGTCGCGTCCGAGGCCAGAAACACGGCTGCGCCCTCGATCTCCTCGACCCGGGCGGCACGCTTCGCGGGTAGCCGCTCCAAGAAAGCGCGCCCGGCGGGACTTTCGAGGAAATCGCGGTTCATGGGCGTCACGAAATAGCCGGGACACAGTGCGTTGACCTGGACGTCGTAGGGAAGCCACTCGAGCGCGAGGACCTTCGTGTATTGCACCAGGCCGGCTTTGCTCGCGGCGTAGGGGCCCATCTTGCGCTGGGCCTTGGATGCCAGCACCGAGGCGACGTTGATCACCTTGCCGGAGCGGCGCTCGAGCATGTGCGGGCCGATGTGCTTGCAGCACAGCATCGGACCCCTGAGATTGACCGCCATCACCTGGTCCCACGCCTCGGACTCGACCTCCAGCGTGCTGGCGACGCCTTCGATCCCGGCGTTGTTGACCAGGATGTCGATCCGGCCGTGGTCGCCGAGCGCGCGGGCTGCCATCGCCTGCACCTGATCCTCGGCGTCGACGTCGGCGACGATGCTCGTCGCCGAACGGCCGAGGTCGCGACAGGCTGTGGTGACTTCGTCGAGGTCGGACTGCGTGCGGCTGACGGCGACGATGTCCGCTCCGGCGCGGGCGAGGGCCAGCGCGATGGCCCTGCCGAGACCCTTGCCGGCTCCCGTCACCAGGGCGACGCGGCCATCGAGGGCGAAGCAGTCGTTCGGCATCCCGTCAGCAGCGCCCGCGCCCGGTGTGCTCAGCGGCAACCGTCGAGCGCCGAGGCGATTGCGCGCAGGATCTCGTCGACGGTGATCGCGCCGTCGCGATCGGTGTCGCCTGCGCCGCAGTTGCCGATGGGCGCCTCGCCGAGGGCGATCGTGATCATGACCAGCAGCTCGTCGACGGTGACACTGCCGTCTTCGAAGCAGTCCCCTGGGCAAGCCGGTGTCGGTGTGGCGGTCGCCGTCGCCGATGCCGACGGGGAAGGCGTCGGCGTTGCGGTCGCCGTTGCCGTCGGCGTCTCGGTGGCCGTCGCCGTCGGCGTCGCGGTGGAGGTCGGTGTCGGTGTCGACGTGCTCGTGGCGGTCGCGGTGCTCGTCGCCGTCGGCGTCGCCGTCTCGGTGGGAGTTGCGGTCGGCGTGTAGGTCGGGGTCGCGGTCGGCGTGCGGGTGGGGGTCGCGGTAGCCGTTGGGGTCGGGGTGGAAGGGGACGTGTCGGGAGAGGGGGAAGAGGGTGGCGGTGGA
>CALJUJ010000621.1 GCA_937975525.1 uncultured bacterium | reverse complement strand
CCACCAAGGTGTCAGGCCCGGTACGAACGTGAACGCACGGGTGTTGACGTAGACGTGGAGTGCGTCGGGCCAGAACGCCAGGCGCAGGTAGTGGAGGAGCACCCTTGGCTGCGCCAGGACGTAGGGCCGCGTCTTGCCGGCGACGAAGTCGCGCGCGGCATCGTCCGCAGTGAACAAGAGGAGGCCCGCGAGAACCAGCCACGTCGACCAGAGCGCCGCATGCAGCCGCCCGTGACGGGCGAGGTCGCGGAGCGATCGCGACACGAACACCCAGTCGTACAGGAGGACGGCGACCGGCGCGGTGACCATCGTCTCCTTCGTGCCCATCCCCAGGGCGCACGCGACGACGGCGACGGCCGCCCAGCCCCAGCGATGCCCGTCGCCGTGGAGGTGGCGCGCCGCGGCGTAGAGGGTCGTCAGGTACAGCAGGCCCATGAGCGCCTCGGCGCGCTGCACGAGGTTGGTCACGCTCTCCGTTTGCAGCGGGTGGACGGCCCACAGCAGCGCCGTCGCCAGCGCGATCGAGTCGCCGTGCGCGATGCGTCGAAGCGCGAGCGTGTGCCGCAAGAGGGCGAACAGGACGCACGCGCCGCCGATGTGCAACAGGATGTTGACGAGGTGGTAGCCCCAGGGGGCGGGTCCCAGCAGCGCCTGGTTGAGCGCGAACGTCAGGCTCAGGACCGGGCGCCGCACCATCGTGCCGCCCTTGCTGCCCGGGTCGGTAGCGAGCGTGTCGGCCAGCAGCGGCAAGGACATCGCGTGCGACAGCGGCCACAACGTGCGGATGTAGGGATTGTCGCGGATCGACTCCTTCGCATCGAGGCCGCCGAAGAGCGGGGGGAAGGCGTTGGCGTAGGCGATCGCGGTGGCAGCGATGATGACCAGCAGCCCGAGCAGGGCGCCCCGATGCGGGGGCGTGCGGATCGCGCGCTCCATCGCCTCAGGGCTTGTGCACGTACTCGAGGGGCTGGCGCAGGATCTCGTCCCACCGTTCGTCGACCCAGCGGATGACCCCGTCGAGACCCTCGGCGAGCTCGACCTGGGGCCGCCAGGCGAATGCCTGTCGGGCGCGCGTCGAGTCGATCACGTAGCGGGCATCGTTGCCCGGGCGCGCAGGACTGATGCGCGTCGAGTCTTCGAACGACACTCCCAGGTGCTCGCAGATCATGCGGACGAGGGAACGGATCTCGACGGAATCGTCGGGCGAGAGGTTGTAGGCTGCGCCGAGATCGCCACGGCGCATCACTTCGAGCTCGCCGCGGGACACGTCGCGGATGTGGATGAACGAACGCACCTGGGTGCCGCCGCCGTGCAGTGCAATCGGCTCGCCCTTGCGGATCTGGATCACGGCCCGCGGGATGATCTTGAACAGCTGCTGGTGCGCGCCGTAGACGTTGGTCGAGCGGACGAGCGACACCGGTAGCTCGTACTGGCTCACGAAGAGCTGGAGCAGTGTCTCGGCGGCCGCGCGCGACGCGGCGTACGGCGTCGACGGCCGCATCGGCGCATCTTCGGTGACGCGGCCCTCACAGGATCCGTAGACCTCCGGTGTCGAGATGTGGACGTAGCGTTCGAGCCACGGCACGCGGCGCAGAAAGCTCGCGAGCCGTGCCGTCGAGACGGCGTTGGTCTGGTACCAATGCTCGGGCGTTTCCCAGCTCGCGGCGACCTCGCTCTGGGACGCGAAGTTGACGATGAAGCGCGGTCGTGCGGAAGCCAGCAGGTCGAGCAGGCGGTCGGCGTCGCGATTGAGGTCGGCTTGCACGAAGCGAAAGCGCCTGCGGTCGCTGCGTCGCAGATAGGGTAGGAAAAGCGAGGACTTCTCCGGCGAGCGGCTGATGCCGATCACCTCGTACTGCGGGTCGTCCAACAGCAGATCGACGAAGTCGCTCCCGGAGAAGGAGTTGCTGCCGATGACGGCGACTGTGGATTTCTGCATCTCCCGCTCAAGCCCCGGCGCCGGTCGTCATCTCGATGAGGCAACGGCCCGCGACGGTCCCCTGTCTCATGCCGTCGATGGCACGCTGGACGTCGTCGAGAGCGAAGCGGTCGGTAACCAGCGGCTCGAGGGCGAGCTTGCCGGCGTCGTGCAGGCGCAGGTAGCGCGGGATGTCGACCTCCGGTTGCGTCGATCCGCCGTACGACCCGGTCAGTACCTTGCCGAAGTGCAGCGGCAGGGTGAAGATCGAGGCTTCCTGGTCGCGGTGGGGCACGCCTACCAACATCGTCCGGCCGCGCGGCTGCGTCAGCTCGTAGGCGGCGCGGATGAGGCCGACGTCGCCGGTGTGCTCGACGACGACGTCGGCGCCTTCGGCGCCGACGATCGCGCGCGCGTCGTCGACCAGATCGCCTTCGCCGGCGAGGAGTGTATGGGTCGCCCCGAGCCGTCGCGCCAGCTCCAGCCGATTCGGGTAACGATCGTAGGCGACGATCGGGTGGGCTGCGACCATCGCCGCTCCCTGGATGACGCTCAGCCCGACGCCGCCGGTGCCGACGACGACGATCGACTCGCCGATGGCGAGCCGGGCATCGCGTGACACCACCCCGAGCCCCGTCGTCACCGGGCAGCCGAGCAGGGCTGCGAGGCCGAGGTCGGCGTGCTTCGGGATGCGCGTGACGCGATTCTCGGAGACCACGGCAAAATCGCTGAGCGTCGTCGCCCAGCCGGCGTTGAGCTTGCGGCCGCGCCAACGGTAGCTGGGCGTTGCAGCTTCGATCCCCGCCCCCTTCCGCCAGTGTACGACGACGTGGTCGCCGGGCGCGACGTGGACGACGCCGGGGCCGACGGCGACGACCCGCGCTCCGGCCTCGTGGCCGAGGAGGTGCGGTAGGTAGGGATCGGCCCCCTTGACGCCGTCGATCTCGCCCAGCTGCGATCCGCAGATGCCGCTCGCGTGGATGGCGACCAGGACCTGCCCGGCGTAGAGCTCGGGCGGCAGCTCGATCTCGTCGACGACCAGCGGGGCGTGCTGCTCCACCAGGATCGCGGCGCGGGCGGTGCGCGGACGTGCAGCGGGGCTCATGGGATCCTCACGGAAAGGTGATGAACGAGTGATCGCCGCTGTAGCCGCAACGCTCGAACCACCAGCACCACTCTTCAGGGGCGTAGAAGGACTCGCAGGTCAGTTGCCAGTAGAGCAGGTTCACTTTCTCATCCTCGTTGTGATAGCTCTCGACGCATATGTACTTCGCCCCTCGCCCGACTCGCTCGATCTCGCGCAAGGCCCTGTCCAGGTCGTAGCAACGTAGATTGTGCAGCGTGTTGATGGAGAAGACGAAGTCGAAGCAGTCGTCGGGAAACGGTAGCGCCGCGGCCGTTGCACGGGACAGGCGCCCGCGCACGTCTTCATTGCCGTGGCGCAGCCCGTACTCCGAGATGTCGATGCCGAACACCTCGATCCCGGGCACCGATTGGCTGAGATCGTAGAGCAGGAACGACTTGCCGCAGCCGACGTCGAGCACGGTCTGGCCGGCCCGCAGGTCGTACTGGTCGCGCATGCGGTCCGCCACGGCGCGCCAGCGACCATCGTAGCGATAGCCGCCGTAGCCGTGTCGGCGGTCGCCGTCCCAATAGTCGCGGTCGAAGCGTTTCGCGATCATCGCTGCCTCGGCCTTCGGCGTTTCGTTGACTCGGCCGAGGTAGTCGCGCTTCGTTCGTCCGTGGACGACCGACAGAAAGTCGACATACGCCATTCGACCTAGGGCGATAGGGCAGCTGTCCTGTCAACGCAAACGGCTCAGTTGCCCCACGGCTTCGACGAAACCCGCGGCTCGTGCGAGTTGCGCGCGCATGCGCTCGGCGTCGACCGAGCCGAGCGAGAAAGTACGGCGCCGCCGCCCTTCAGGAAGCGCCTCGTTCAGGGCGATGCATGCCCACTTGATTCGGTAGGGATCGAGGAGCAATCGCGCTCGCTCTTCGAGTGCCGTCGGTGCGCCGACGGCCGCGTCGACTCCCCGGACGAAGCGGCCCCACAGGGCAGGGTCCACCGGGACCTCCGGCTGGCAGAAGAAGTCGCAGATCGTCTTCGCCGGATCGTCCCAGCCGGCATGCTCGAAGTCGTGGAACACCAAGCTCCCGTCTTCGCGCCGCAAAGCGTTGTGGAATCCGAAGTCGGAAGGCGAGAGGCAGCGCTCGTCGCCGGCCAACGGAGCCCCGCTGCCGGGCAGCGCACGCAGCGGCTCACCGCTGGCGGCGCAGACCTGCTCCCATCTCGGCACCAAAGACTCGACCACGAAGGCGGCGACGTCGGCGTCGAGCAGGCCTTCGCTGGCGGCCCGGCGCAGGCGTTCGACTCGGGCCTCGATGAGCTCGAGGTGATCGCCGCTGGTGAAGCACGCCTCGGCGGCGAACGGCAGCGCCGCTGCCAGGGGCGACGAACGCTGCTCGTTCAGGGATGCGAAGAAGGCGAGCGCTTGCTCGACTTCGAGCTCGCCGGCATCGCCCGCGTGCAAGCGGCGACCCGGCACGAAATCGAAGAGCCCGAGACGCAGAAGCTGGTCCGCGGCAAGTGGCTCGGCGACGCAGCGAATCCCGGTGCCCCAGGCGAAAGCCGAGAACGCGAACTCGGCCGCCATGCGGTCGCGGCTGTCGCCGGGGTCGTAGTGGTAGTGCTTCAAGAACACGCGGCCCCGCTCGGTTTCGACGCGATAGACCTGGTGGTTGCGGCCGCCGACGAGCCGGTCGAAGCGCGACACTTCGCCGCGGCCGATCTCTCGTACGATCCGCTGGGTCGCCGTCGCGAGCTCTTCGTGCGTCACAGCGGCCTCGAGGCCTGACGGAGCTGGTCCAGGATCGCCGGCCAGGAGCCGATGCGGCGCATCCCCGGGGCGTCGGCGTGACGGCCTTCGGGGTCGAACAAGACGCGCTCGACTGCTGCGGGGAACTCCGGCGCTACGAAGACCTCGGGCAGATCGTCGATGAACACCACGCAGCGGAGCGACTCGATGCGGTGGCACTTCTCGGCTCTCGTCGTTTCCAGGAAGACGTGCCGAGAGCCGAAGGGAAGCCCATCGCCCCAAAGCCCGTGGCGCTCGAGCCAGTTGCGGGCTTCCTGGTGGAGGTCCGCAGGCGGACCGGCATACGGGGCTCGGGTCCGGTGACTGACCAGGAACAGCTCGGCTCCCTGCTCCCGCAACGCTGCCAGCGCCTCGCTGCAGCCGGGAAAGGCAAGCGCGTCGCCCATGCGAACCCCGTACGCCTCACCCTGCAACGCCGTCCACGCGTCCTCGCGGCCGCAGCGTCGCAGGTGATCGCGAACCGCGAGCTTGGTCGCCGGTACGTCGTCGTCGGCGAAGCCACGCGCGACGGCGAGCGTGTGCAAGAGGCGGTCGTAGCAGACGATCGTGTTGTCGAGGTCGACGCCGATGCGGACGCCGGCGAGTCTCCTCATCGGCGCGCCCTCGCAGCCAGGGCCGCGGCGATCGCCTCGCCGTCGAGACCGAGCGCGCGGCGGGCGAAGCCGACCGAGCCGGCGTCGTGCAGAAATCGATCAGCGGTGCCGAAGGTGGCGAGGCGAGCGACGGGCGGATCGGGTCGGGCGGCGAGCCACGCGGCGACGGCGTTGCCGACGCCGCCGACGACGCTGTGTTCCTCCAATGTCGCCACGAGCCGGCACTGGTCGAACACCTCGGTGAGGCAGGCCTCGTCGAGAGGCTTGACGCAGGGAAAGCTGTCGACGCGCGTCGACAGGCCCTGCTCTTCGAGTCGGGTGGCGATGTCGAGCGCCAGCGGCAGAACGTGGCCGACGGCGAGAATCGCGATGTCGGTGCCGGGGCGAACCGGCAGCGAGCCGCCGATGCGGAGATCTGGCTCGTGCTCGTGGATCACCGGCTCGCCCTTCTTGCCCAGTCGCAGATAGACGGGCCCGTCATGGGCGAGGGCGGCACGCACCGCGGCGCGTACCTCGAGCGGATCGGCAGGGCAGAGGATCGACATTTCGGGGAGCAGGCGCAGGAAGCCGAGGTCTTCGCATGCATGGTGCGTGGCTCCGAGCGATGCATAGCTGAGCCCGCCGCCGACGCCGACGATCGTCACCGGCTGGCGCGGGTAGCAGACGTCGACACGAATCTGCTCCAGGCAGCGCGTCGTCACGAACGGCACGATCGTATAGACCACCGGCCGCAGGCCCGACATCGCCAGCCCCGCGGCGACGCCCATCATGTTGGCTTCGGCGACGCCGCAGTTGAAGAAGCGGTCCGGGTACGCCTGCTTGAACGAATCGAATAGGCGATTGCCGATGTCGCCCGACAGCAGCACCACCCGCGGATCGCGTTCGGCGGCGACGACGAGCTCGGCAGCAAATGCGTTACGCATGCGTCAGTCGCCCAGCTCGGCGAGCGCCGCTGCGAGCTCGTCGGCAGAAGGGATGCGGTAGTGCCAGTTGTTGTCGTCTTCCATGAACGACACGCCTTTGCCTTTGGTCGTGCGGGCGATGATCGCCACCGGCTTGCCGGAGCCGTCCGGCACGGCTCCGAGTGCTGCGCGCAGCGCGTCGTGGTCGTGGCCGTCGAGCTCGTGCGCGCTCCAGCCGAAGGCCTCCCACTTGGCGGCCAACGGGGCCAGCGCCATGATCTCCTCGCTGCGCCCGGTCGCCTGCCAGCCGTTCCGATCGACGACCACGGCGAGACGGTCGAGCCTTTGCGCGGCAGCGAAGAGCGCCGCCTCCCACACCGAACCCTCGTTGCACTCGCCGTCGCTCATCACCACGTACGTCCGGTGCTGGCGCTGTTGCAGGCGCCCGGCCAGGCTGATTCCGACGCCGACCGGCAGGCCGTGGCCGAGCGAGCCGGTGGCGGCCTCGACGCCCGGGACGCGGTTCGCCGGGGGGTGCTCGGCGAGCCGCCCGCCGTCGCGATTGAACTCGGCGAGCTCAGCCGCCGGCAGGAAGCCCCGTTCCGCGAGCGCCGCGTAGAGCGCCATGGCGGCGTGCCCCTTGCTGAGAATGAGGCGGTCACGCCCTGGGTCGAGCGGGCACGCCGGGTCGAGCTGCAGCGTGTCGAAGTAAGCGACGGCGAGGATGTCGACGACCGACAGCGACGAACCGAGGTGGGCCGCACGGCCGTGGTGCGACATGCTCACGATACGCCGTCGCAGCTGGCGGGCGATGCGGGCGAGATCGTCGGCCTCGGTCATCTCTGCTGCGCCCCGCCGCGGCCGACGAACATCGTGAACTCGAAACTCACCCGCGTCGACGTGCCGTCATTCGACGCGCCGCCGTGGAGCAGGGCATCGTGGAAGACGACCGCATCGCCCGGGGCGGTGTCGACGAGGATGGCTCCCAGCTGCCTCTCGTCTTCGTCCAACACCGGCTTGCGCATGCCGTCGCGGAGCTCGCCGTGGTAGCGCCACGCTCGCCGATGTGACCCGGGCACCAATCGGAGCCCGTTGCGCCCTGGCTCGGTGGCCACGGCGACCCATACCTTGATCCGCTCGACGTCCGGCGGCGTCGTCCCGTGTCCGAGCTCCCAGAACCAGCGATCGGCATGCAGCGGTCCCATGTCGCCGGGCTGCCGCGGGCGTACGAGGCGCCAGTAGATCTCCGGCCAACCAACCTCGTCCTCGTCGGAAATCGTGAACGGGCCGAAGGCCGCCTCGAGGCGGGCCATGAACGGCATCGTCCGGAGCTCGGCGACCGCAGATGCGTTGAGAATACGCGCCGATTTCGGCCACAGCGACGCGTGGGGCAGGCGGTCGGCGAGCTCGTGGTAGCGCGCGATCCCGAGGGCTGCGAGCTCCTCGGCGACGTCGGCCGCATGCCGGCGCAGGTGGCTGAGCCATTGCTCTTCGATCAGGCGGCGGGCGCAGGCGAGCTCGTCGGCGCCGAGATGAAGGTCGAGGGAGTATCCCGCGACGCCGCGGACGGATCTGGCGATGTCCGCCGTGGTCGGTGCGTTGCTCGGCATGCCGATCGCCCCGCTCATCGCATGCCCAGAGCCTGCATGCGCTTGACGTTGTAGTAGCGGTCGTCGTCGAGCGCCCGCGGGAGCGCGCCGGAGCGGAAGGCGACCACCAGGTTGCGTACGGCGTCTTCGATCGTGTGCCGGGGGACGAATCCCAGCCGCTTGCGGATTTTGTCGGTGTTGATGCGGTAGGAGCGCGGGTCGTCGGACGGCGTCGTCTCGATACCGGTGTCGCTGCGTTCCGGCATTTCGGCAGCAACGACGCGCTGCACCGTGCGGGCGATGTCCGCGACGGTCGCGTTCTGATACCCGGCGTTGAAC
>CALJUJ010000620.1 GCA_937975525.1 uncultured bacterium | reverse complement strand
CGGGCGCGTTCGAGCTTCTGCACGAGGTGGTAGCGGGTTGGTTGCAGCAAGGTGTCCGGCCCGTGCACCGAAAGACTGAACTCGAGGTCTCCGGGGGTGCAGGCCAGCATGGCGACCGTCGCTCCGGCATTGGCGAAGTGGACGTGCATGTGGGTCACGCCGAGCTCGCGCATGTACTCGCGCAGGATCAGACTCTGCGCTGCGTGGGCGATCGACTTCCAGTGAAACGGCCGCAGCGTGAAGATGGCGTGGTAGGCGATCGTCGCGAACGCCGCCGGGCTCGCGAGAATCGCCTTCGCCAGAACGATCAACTTCGCAATGTCGAAGGGCTTGATGTAGCGAGTCGTCGCGCTCTCGGCGGCTTCCTCCGGCTCCAGCTCGTGAGACGGATCGAAAGGGTTCACCGAGATCGTATGGACCTCCCAGCCTTTCGCTCGCAGGCCCCGAACTTCGTCGTAGATGAATCGCGTCGAGACCAGTGGGTACTGACTGGAGAAGTACGCAACCACCTTCTTGCCGCCGATTTCCGTGGACATCGAGGCCGTCATTCTCTGGCTGTGAACGCTTGAAGGGGGACGCTCGCCCGCAGGCCGCGAGCTCTACGAGGAAGCGTCCTGCCGCGGTCCCCCGGAGCGGACTGCCGTGATGTGCCAGGCCGATTCGATCCTCGGTTCGGTGCTTGCGGAGATGGGAGGCATCCGCGGAACTTAACGGGAAAGCCCTCGGGCGTAAATCATTCCCGCATGTGGGTCGTAGAGCCGTGCGAATCCCGCGCGGGCGGCCTGCACGATGTCGATCGGCTCCGCGCATCGTCTCGCTTGATCGTCCTCGCGGCATTCTCCTATAGGCATCGCGATGGTCGCCAAGGCAACCAAGGCATCGCGGCCTCGGCGTGCAAGGCCGCGCCGCGCCGCGCCACCACCGCCCTGGCCCCCATTCTGGCTTCCGCTAGCGTTGTGCGCCGCGCTCGTCGTGGCCGTCGCCGGAATTCGTGCGACGGTTCTCCTGCCCGACGCCGTCGTTGCGCGTCCGGCGCTGAGCTACGAAGCGGCGAACGGGCGCACGTACGCCTATCCGCTCGGTAGCGACTCGTACGGCTGGCTGCGCATGGCGCGCAACCAGGTCGAGTCGGGCACGCCCTGCGACTCGGTGACGGAGATGGGCTGCCGTGACGATCTCGTGGCACCTGCCGGAAGGCCGATGACCTATGCGGAGTCGTGGCACATCCAGGCGATCGCGTGGGTGCATCGGGCGGCAGACTGGCTGGCGCCGGGCATCCCGTTGACGGCCAGCGGTGTCTGGCTGCAGGTGATCGTCGCGGCGCTCGCCGTTCCCGCAGCGTTCTTCATCGGCTGGCGGCTCGGAGGAACGCCGGGTGCCGTCGGCGCCGCCGTTCTCGGCAATGCGAGTCTCTACGTGCTGATGCGCTCGCAGAACGCCGACAACGACGCCTGGAACGTCGCGCTGCCGATCGTCGTCTGCGCCTGCCTGGTCGCCTCGCTCACGGCGGGCCGCCTGGCCGCGCGCATCGGCGCCAGTTTCGCCGCCGCTGCCGCCGTGTGCTGGCACGCTGCGATCTGGAGTGGCTGGCTCTTCATGTTCGCCGTGGCGACGGTTGGGCTGTGCGGCGCGCTCGGCATCGCCGCGGCGCGCGCGTTCGCGACAGCTTGGCCGCGGCGGCCGGCGCTCGGTGGATCGGTCGCAGGGCTGGCGGCATCGTTGGCCATCTTGCTGGGAATCGTCGTGGGTACGCAGGACCTCGGCGCCTTCAGCGTCGACCTGCCGGTCGTGCGGAGCTTCTTCGCCCCGGCGGCAGCGCCGCTCGCCGACGAGCAGAGCGCCGTGCGCGCGTCCTTCGGTTCGCCGCTCGGTGACGTGCAGGAGTACCAGAGCGCCTCGGCGCAGCAGATGGTCGACGATCTCGGCGGGCCGGCATGGTCGTGGGGCGCGTGGGTCGGATTGCTCGTGCTCGCGGTGTGGTTCTGCGATCCGCCGCGAATGCGGTTCGCAGCGATCGGTGTCGGGGCGCTCTACTACGGCGGGTTGCTGTGGGTTCCGGAGGCGCTGGCGAGCGCGGGACTGGTCGTATGGATGCTGCCGGTCCTACTCGGCCTGGGTTGGGCGACCTTCCGCAGTCGCGCCACGGTCGGTGAGTTGGGCGTGGTCCTGCTGCTCGCGGTATGGATGGGTGCGGCGTTGCGGATGAGCTTCGAGGCGGCGCGGGTCGTGCTCTTGTATGTACCCGTGGCCGGGGTCGTCGCCGGGGCGGCCGGTGGCCGACTCCTCGAGCAGGCGACGCTTCGGATCTCGGGTTCCGGCAGCCGCAACGTGGGATGGCTGACGACGGCGATCGTCCTGCTCCTCGCCACGTGGCCGATGCTCCGCGCGCAGACGTATGCGGAGAGGCGCGTCCCGGCGATGAACGATGCGTGGTACCAGGCCACGACCTGGCTCGCCGACAAGGCCTCGCCGGACGCGATCGTCCACACCTGGTGGCAGCACGGCTACTGGGTCCAGTACTTCAGCCGCGCCCGGGTTCTCGCCGACGGCGCCTCGGTGAACACGCAGATCCCTTACTGGCAAGCGCAAGCCCTGCTGGCTCCCGACGAAGCCACCTCCGTCGGGTTGATGCGGGCCCTCAGCTGCGCCTCCGAAGTCGGTGCGCCGCCGCCGGGAGTGCTGTCGGCGTTGGACCGCCTGACCGCCCACGGCCTGGACGAGATGAAGGCCGTGCGAACGATCGTCGAGCTTGCCCCGCTCGACCGCCAAGCGGCGCGACGGATTCTGTCCGAACGGGGCTTCGCTCCCGAGGCGATCCGCGACGTCCTGTCCGCTACCCACTGCGATCCGGCAGACTCGTATCTGCTGCTCAGCGACGCGTTCATTCTCTACCGTGACCTACGGCGCCTCGGGAGGTGGGACGTCGGCCGTGCGACGCTCGCCTACGACTTGCGATGGTGGCCGGAGGCCGAGGCTGTGGATCACCTGGTCGGCAGCTTCGGCTACGAACGCGACGAGGCGCGAAGCTCGTGGCGTGAGGCGAACCAGCTGACGAGCGCGGAGGATTACGAGCGGTTCATCGGCGCACCCGACCTGATCGTCGCCCCGTGGCTTCCGTGTCGGTCGCCGTCCGCAGGCCGGATGGAGTGTGCGATCGAGCGCATGAGCTTCGACCGAGAGACCGTCCTGCGGTCGTTCGCGTTTCCGGCCGACGATCCGGCGCGGGGAGTGCTGAACGTAGGTCGATTGGGACGCCCTGGGTCCTTTCGCGACGCAACCCCGGGCTCCATCGTGCTGGCGACCCGCAGCGGGCTGGTCGAGAAGCGGACGGCCGCGAGCGACCTGGAGGATCACGCCGTCCTGGTCGACCAAGGGGGGTCGCGGGTACTCGTCGGCCCGCGCTATCTGGTGCGGTCGACGCTGGCCAGGTTGTTGTACCTGCAAGGTCGCTACGAGAAGCAGATTCGCAAGGTCGGCCAATGGGAGGTGCCGAGTGAGGTGGTGACGGCCTGGCGAGTGAACTGGTCGCGGCCGCGCGGCGGTCAGGTCGATTTCCCATCGTTCCCGGCCTGATGTTAGACAGGACGTCGATCGGGTCGACGTTGCTCGGCCGGTCGATTCGCGGCAGCGGCTCGCAAGAGCGAAGGAGGGGGCATGCAGAGATCGGGTATGGCAGCGAAGGTCTCGATGGCGATCGGCGCCGTGTTGCTGGTGCTCGGCGTCGCCGTGTTCGCCGTGCGTCTCGTGCACGAGGGGCCGTACGCGATGCCGCGCGGGACGAACCTTTTTAGCGGGGTCGGAGCGCTGCTCTTGGGAGGTTTGCTGATCTGGCCCGCGGCGCCAAGGGCGCTGCGGTGGTTGGCGTTGGCTGGCAGTCCGGTGGTGCTGGTCCTCGGGCTGTACGCGACGATGGCGGAGCTCGAAGAGGTGATTTCGCTCTACGCGACGGACAGCGCGGGACGGCCGGCGGAGCTGCGGCTGTGGATCGTCGAGCGCGAGGACGGCGAGTGGGTGGGCATGCCGCGCACGAAGGCGATCGAGCACGGACTCGACGGCGCCGAAGTCGCGATCCTGCGCAAGGGAGAGATCCGCTGCGTGGTGCCGGTACTGCACGAGGATCGGCCGACGGTGCGCGACATCCACGCGCGCAAGGTCGAGAAGTACGCCGTCGCGCAGGCCGCGGCAGCGATCGGGCTGTACCCGCGCGAGGCCCGGGATACGGCCGTCTCCCTGCGCCTCGACCCGTGCCCCGGCCCGTGAGCGGCGCTCGCCACGCTGCGGCGCACCGTCGCTTCAGTACATCGTGCCGACGAAGCGGGTTGCCGTGTCGAGCGCGAACAGCAGCAGCATGCCG
>CALJUJ010000619.1 GCA_937975525.1 uncultured bacterium | reverse complement strand
TTTCGGCGGAGCCAACGCTTGCCTCGCGTTCCGTCGTTCACCGGAAAGCGGTGCGCGAGCGTGACCAGCGAGCGCGGCGGGCCTCCCGCCCTCTTCGACAAGCGGCTGCTGGTCGTCGTTGGCAAGGGGGGAGTGGGCAAGACCACGGTTTCGTGCGCGCTCGCGCTCGAAGCAGCGGCGCGTGGACGGCGCGTGCTGGTCGCCGAGGTCGACGGCGCGGGGCGCGCGGCCGCCCTCTTCGGCGTGCGACCGGAGGCGCTCGGCGAGGCTCGGCGGGTTCGCGAGAGCCTGTCGGTTATGTCGATCGACGGGACGGCGGCGCTCGAGGAGTATCTGCAGAGCATCATCCAGGCGAAGCGCTTGGTGCGGGCCGTGTTTCGGAGCCAGATCTACCGCTATTTCGTCGCCGCTGCGCCCGGGCTCAAGGAGCTGATGACGATCGGCAAGATCTGGTACGAAGCCGATCGCGTCGATCCAGCGACGGGACGAGCCCAATGGGACACCGTCATTCTCGATGCCCCGGCGACGGGCCACGGGCTGCAGTATCTCGGTATGCCGCGCGCCGCGCACGACGTCTTCAGCGCCGGACTGGTCGGCAGTGAGAGCCGTCGCTTGATCGAGCTCCTGACCGACCCGCGCCGCTGTGCCGTCAACCTGGTCACCACGGCGGAGGAGATGCCGTTCAACGAGACCGTGGAGATGTACGATCGCCTGCGCGGATCGTTGCGGATGCCCCTTGGCTACTTGTTCGTGAACCGTGTGCACGCGAGCGAAATCGGAGCCGAGGACGTCGAAGCGCTGGCGGCTGCCCTCGCGTCCACCGCCGAGCCGTCCCCCTGCTTCGTCGACGCGCTCGACTGGGCTCGGGAAGAGGTTGGCTGGGCTACGATCAACCGCTCATACTTGGAGAAGATGGCGGAGCGAATGCCGTTGCCGCGTATCGATATCCCATTCATCTTCGGCGACGAGTTCGCCGCCGAACAGCTGCAGCAGGTCGCTGCAGGGATCGCCGCGGCCATGGAGGCAAGCAACCCCGTGAAGCCGAATGACTGACCTCGATGCGGTCATCGACGATCACCGCATTCTGATCTGCGCCGGAAGCGGCGGTGTGGGCAAGACCACGACCGCCGCGTCGATCGCCGTACGCGCGGCGCTGCGTGGAAGGCGCACGGTCGTCATGACCATCGATCCGGCGAAGCGGCTCGCGAACTCGCTCGGCATCCGCGAGCTCGGTGGCAAGCCTCAGGCGGTGAAGCACCCCGATCTCGGGGATGCCGCACTCAGTGCCATGATGCTCGACCAGAAGGGCGCCTGGGACCAACTCGTCGAGCGCCACGCGCCGAGCGCAGAAGCGCGCGACAAGATTCTCGAGAACCGCTTCTACGAAAACCTGTCGCAGACGTTCGCTGGGTCGCAGGAGTACATGGCGATCGAGCAGCTGTGCGATCTCCACGATAGTGACGAGTACGACCTCGTCGTGGTCGACACGCCGCCCACTCGGCACGCTCTCGACTTCCTCGAAGCGCCGCAGCGTCTGGCGAACTTCCTCGACCGCAATGTGATCAAGTGGTTCGTGAAGCCCTATTTCTCGGCTGGTTGGTCGACGATGCGCCTCGTCAACCGTACGGCGGGACTGCTGTTCCGCCGCCTCGAAGAGGCGACGGGGATCTCCGCCCTGGTCGAGATCTCCGAGTTCTTTACTTCGATGAGTGCCCTGTTCGACGGCTTCGAAGATCGAGTGCACCGTGTCTACGAGCTTTTGCGGTCGCCCGAGACGGCCTTCGTTCTCGTGGCCACGCCGGAGGAGCAGGTCCTGCAGGAGGCGCTCTTCTTTCGGTCGAAGGTGGAGGAACTCGGTATGGCGCTGCGTGCCGTCGTGTTCAATCGAGTCCACAGGCAAAGCGCCGGGAGCAGCGGGAGTGCTGGCGACTGCGAAGACCTCGAAGAGCGCTTGGCCGAGATTCTCGACGATCGAGCGCCTGCGCAGCGGATCGCAGCCAATCACCGTCGCTACCAACTTCTCGGGCGCGGCGAGTCCCGCCGCGTCGCGAACTTCGGTTCCCGTCTCGAGCCGGGAGTGGTCGTGGTCGAGGTGCCGAACTTCGCGGGCGACGTGCACAGCCTGGAGGGTTTGCGCGGCATGCACGAGCATCTATTCGCCGTCCGATGACCTCGGAGCCACTCGGCGCTGCGGTGACAGCGGCGCTGATCTTAGAAATCGCGCGGAAGATGCGCGGAACCGAGCCGGACCCGCGGGGGG
>CALJUJ010000618.1 GCA_937975525.1 uncultured bacterium | reverse complement strand
ACTGGAAGCCGTTGGACGTCGTCGCCGCAACGGCGGTCGCAACCGGTCCGGTGGCTGATCCGCGCAGCCGGCGCGTCTTGCGCCTACGCGTTCAGCTCCCGCGAGGAAGCAGGCTCCCTGAGACCGATGCACAGAGGAAGCGAGGCGAGGTGCTCGAGATCCGCAGGCTCGAGCCGGAGGCGCTCGGGTCGTACGTCCTCGGCGAGGCAGGTCGCGACTGGGAGGAATACCTCGCGCCCGAGCCGCTCCTGCCCAGCGAGCACCCGCGGTTGCGGGCGTTGGCGCGCGAGGTGGTCGGCCAGGAGCGCGACGCTCTCGCGGCGACGAGGGCGGTCGTCGACTGGGTGTACTCCTATCTGCGCAAGACGCCGACGCTGAGCGTTCCCGACGCCCTGGCCGTGCTCGACAGTGGTCAGGGCGACTGCAACGAGCACGCGGTGCTGTTCGCGGCGCTTGCGCGAGCAGCCGGAATTCCGGCCCGGATCGTCGCCGGCCTCGTCTACGTGGACGGGCGATTCGTGTACCATGCTTGGAACGAGGTCCGAGCGGCGCAAGGCTGGCTCCCCGTGGACGCGGCTCTCGGGCAGATGCCGGCCGATGCGACGCACGTGGCCCTGGCCATCGGCGAGCTGTGGGCGCAGGCCGAGCTTTTGCCGATGGTCGGGCGGGTGGAGCTGACGATCGTCGATTCACCGGTCCAATACAACGAGTAGCCGAGTTGCAGCTCGCGACGTGCGGCTGCTAGAACCGGCCTCCGCTTCGCGAGAGTGGCGGAATTGGCAGACGCGCTAGACTTAGGATCTAGTGGGGGTTCCCGTGGGGGTTCGAGTCCCCCCTCTCGCACTCGGTCGGCCGTTGCGCTGCCAGGCTTTCTTGAACGGCCCGTACCCGTGTGATTAGCAGATGAGGATCGAGAGGTTCGAAGAGAGATGTCGTACGAAGTCCATGTTGAAGAGCTGGACGCAGTCCGTCGGCGATTGAAGATCACCGTCCCTGCGCGTGAGGTCCAAGAGGAGATCGAAGGCGCCGTCCGTGAGTTGGCGCGCAGCGCGAAGGTGCCGGGGTTCCGACCCGGACGCGTGCCGCGCGGGGTCGTGGAGAAGCGCTTCGGCGATCGTCTCCGCGCCGACGTGAACGAGAAGCTCATGCGTTCGTCGCTCGCCGAGGCGCTCGAGAAGGAACACATCGCACCGCTGAGCCCGCCGGAGATTCTGACCACCCCGGACGATGATGACGGCTGCCTGCGCTACAGCGCGACGGTCGAGGTGAAGCCCGTCGTCGAGGCGCACGACTACCACGGTTTGGAGCTCGATCGGCCTCTGGCTCCAGTGGAGCCCGCAGAGATCGACGCCGTTCTGGAGCGGTGGCGCGAGTCCCAGGCGCAGCTCGACCCCGTCGACGAACGGAGTGAGGTCCAGAGCGGTGACGTCGCGCTCGTCGACTTCGTGGCCCGCGTGGACGGGCGAGCGATGGATCCGGTCGAGGGCCGCCAGGTGGAGGTCGGGTCGAGCGGCATGCCCCCGGAGTTCGACGAAGCACTCGTGGGCGCGACGCTGGGCACGGTCGTGCATGCGCGGGTACAGTACCCAGCGGACCACTCGGAGCCGCGGCTTGCCGGGCGCGCCGTCGAATTCGAAATCACGCCGCAAAAGATTTTCTCGAAACGGCTTCCCGAGCTCGACGACGAGTTCGCCAAGGACGTGGGCGACTGCGCCAGTCTGGCCGAGTTGCGTGACCGGGTGCGGACGCGTTTGGAAGCGGAAGCCGCCAAGCAAGCGGATGCGGCGGTCCGGCGTGCCGCCGTGACCGCCCTGGTGCAGCGCCACACCGAGCTCGTGCTGCCCACCTCCATGGTCGAGCGTCGCCTCGAAGGAATGATCGACGACGTACGCAACGAGTGGAAACAACGGCGGATCTGGCCCGCGAACGAGAGTGACATCGTGCCGAAGCTGCGCGAGCAGTTCGCCGAGCAGGCGCGCGACCAGGTGCGACTCGCGCTGGTCCTCGAGGCGATCAGTCGGCAGGAGGGGCTCGCCGAGGTGAGCGACCAGGAGATCGACGACGCGATCGAGAGCATGATCGGTACGGCGGACGTACCGGCCGAGCAGGCGCAAGCGTATGCCCGGCACCCGGACGTGCGCGCCGGCGTGCGCGGGCGCCTGGTCCAGTCCAAGGCCATGGATCACGTGGTCGAGAGAGCGATCGTCACGACGGTCGAGAAGGAGTCCGACATTGCAGACGTCCGCGAATCCGTTTAGCATCGTCGCCGTGGCGACGAGAGTGCAGCGGCGATGAGCTTGGTCCCCATCGTAGTCGAGCAGACAGGTCGTGGCGAGCGCGCCTACGACATCTACTCTCGGCTCCTGAAGGACCGCATCGTCTTCCTGGGCACCGCGGTCAACGACGAAGTCGCCAATTTGATCACGGCGCAGTTCCTGTTCCTCGAGTCGGAGGATCCCGACCGGGACATTCACTTCTACGTGAACTCGCCGGGCGGTTCCGTCAGCGCTGGCCTCGCGATCTACGACACGATGCAGTACATCAAGCCCGAGGTCTCGACTCTGTGCCTCGGCCAGGCTGCGAGCATGGGTGCATGGCTGCTGGCCGCAGGGGCGCCGGGCAAGCGCTTCGCTCTGCCGCACGCGCGCATCATGATTCACCAGCCCCTCGGCGGCGTCCAGGGGCAGGCGGTCGACATCGACATCCACGCGCGTGAGATCCTGCGGATGCGTGAGCAGTTGAACGCGATCCTCGCCAAGCACACTGGGGGCACCCTGAAGAAGATCGAGAAAGACACGGATCGTGACTTGTTCATGTCGGCGGCCGAGGCCGTCGAGTACGGATTGATCGACGAGGTGATCGCGAGTCGTCCGGTGAAAAAAGTCTGAGAGGCGATATGGCGAAGCACGGAGATGATCGGGGCGGCAATTTGGTATGTTCGTTCTGCGGCAAGAGCCAGGACGAAGTACGGAAGCTGATCGCCGGGCCGACGGTCTACATCTGCGATGAATGCATCGATCTCTGCAACGACATCATTGCGGAGGAGTGTGATCCGGACGAGGGCGTGGCGTCCTCTTCGGCGGTGCCGAAGCCGGCGGAGATCAAAAAGGTTCTCGACCAGTACGTGATCGGCCAGGAGCGCGCCAAGAAGGTGCTCTCGGTCGCCGTGCACAACCACTACAAGCGCATCGACTCGCAGGTGGCTGCCGGCGAGGTCGACCTGCAGAAGTCGAACATCCTGCTGATCGGACCGACGGGGTCGGGCAAGACCCTGATGGCCCAAACGCTGGCGCGGTTCCTCCAGGTGCCCTTCACGATCGCCGACGCGACGAGTCTGACCGAAGCTGGCTATGTCGGTGAGGACGTCGAGAACATCATCCTGAGCTTGCTGCAAAACGCCGACTACGACGTCGAGAAGGCGCAGCGGGGGATCGTCTACATCGACGAGATCGACAAGATCTCCCGCAAGGGCGACAACCCGTCGATCACCCGTGACGTTTCGGGCGAAGGCGTGCAGCAGGCCCTGCTGAAGATCATCGAAGGGACGACGGCGAGCGTGCCGCCCAAGGGCGGACGCAAGCATCCTCAGCAGGAGTTCCTTCAGGTCGACACCACCAACATCCTCTTCATCTGCGGCGGCGCGTTCGTCGGGCTCGACGACATCATTCGCCGACGGATCGGCATGAAGAGCATGGGCTTCGGCGCCGACATCCGGCGCAACGAAGAGCGCAGCGTGAGCGAGCTTCTGCACGACGTGCAGACGGAAGATCTTCTGAAGTTCGGGTTGATCCCGGAGTTCGTCGGCCGCCTCCCCGTGATCGCGACCCTCGAGGAGCTCGCCGAAGCCGACCTGGTGCGTATCCTGCGGGAACCCAAGAACGCGCTCACGCGGCAGTACCAGAAGCTGTTCGACATGGAAGGCGTGCACCTGAAGTTCACCGACGGGGCGCTGATGGCGATTGCCCGCGAGGCGCTGACGAGAAAATCGGGCGCGCGGGGGTTGCGAGCCATCCTCGAGAACGTGATGCTCGATGTGATGTACGAGATTCCGTCGCAGCCGTCGATCAAGGAAGTGTTGATCTCCGAAGAGGTCGTCACCAAGAACGAGCAGCCGATCGTGCTGTATCAGAAGGCCGCCGAGACCGCTTGAGCGGCCCAGGAAGCTTCCTGGATGCTATTTCGCAATGAAAAGACGGGTGGTGATGGCGGTGCCCTGACCGTCCCCCTCCTGCCGCTCCGAGACATCATCGTCTTCCCGCACATGGTGGTCCCGTTGTTCGTGGGTCGACAAAAGTCGATTCGCGCCCTCGAAGAGGCGATGAACGAGGAGAAGTTGATTCTCCTGGCGGCTCAAAAGGACGCCAAGACGAACGATCCGAGCGCCGAGGACATCTACGAGGTCGGCACGCTGGGCTCGGTCGTGCAGTTGCTGCGCCTTCCGGATGGAACGGTCAAGGTGCTGGTCGAGGGCAAGAAGCGGGCTCGTGTGACCGCATTCGTCAGCGACAAGGAGTTCTTCCTGGTCGAGGCGGAAGAGGTGGAAGAGCGCTGCGAGAAGACCACCGAGGTCGAGGCATTGCTCCGCTCCGTCAATACGACGTTCGAAACCTATGTGAAGCTCAACAAGAAGATCCCGCCGGAAATGGTCGTGTCGGTGTCTTCGATCGACGACCCGTCGCGCCTCGCCGATACGATCGTCGCCCATTTGGGGATCAAGATCGACGACAAGCAGGCCTTGCTCGAGGTGACCGATCCGTCGGAGCGCCTCGAGCGGGTGCTCGGGTTCATGCGTTCCGAGATCGAGATTCTGGAGGTGGAAAAGCGCATCCGTACTCGCGTCAAGAAGCAGATGGAGAAGACGCAGAAGGAGTACTACCTCAACGAGCAAATGCGCGCGATCCAGAAGGAACTCGGGGAGAAGGACGAGTTCAAGAGCGAGATCCAAGAGCTCGAGGACAAGGTCAACGCGAAGAAGCTGTCCGCGGAAGCCAAGGACAAGATCGAACGCGAGATCAAGAAGCTCAAGATGATGTCGCCGATGTCGGCGGAGGCGACGGTCGTCCGCAACTACATCGACTGGATTTTGGCGCTCCCCTGGGGCGAGCTCACGGAAGACAAGATCGACATCGAAGAGGCAGAACGCGTCCTCGAAGAAGACCACTACGGCCTGGAAAAGGTGAAGCAGCGCATCGTCGAGTACCTCGCGGTGCAGTCCCTGGTCGGGCAGGTCAAGGGCCCGATCCTGTGCCTGGTGGGCCCGCCCGGGGTCGGCAAGACCTCGCTGGGCAAGTCGATCGCCCGCTCGACCGGTCGCTCGTTCGTACGCGTTTCGCTCGGCGGCGTTCGCGACGAGGCGGAAATCCGCGGCCACCGCCGGACCTACATCGGCGCGATGCCCGGCAAGGTCCTGCAGTCGATGCGCAAGGCGGGCACCAACAACCCCGTCTTCCTGCTCGACGAAGTCGACAAGATGTCGATGGACTTCCGCGGCGATCCGTCGTCCGCGCTCCTCGAAGTTCTCGACCCGGAGCAGAACACCACGTTCAACGACCACTACCTCGACATCGATTACGACCTCTCCCAGGTGATGTTCGTCACGACCGCCAACTCGCTCGAGCGGATACCTCGGCCGCTGCAAGATCGAATGGAGATCATCCGCATCGCCGGATACACCGATCTCGAAAAGCTCAACATCGCCAAGCGCTACCTGGTCCCCAAACAGCGCGAGGCGAATGGCCTCAAGGAAGGAAGCTTCGAGATATCCGACAATGCGCTGCTCGTGCTGATCCGTCGGTACACGCGCGAAGCAGGCGTCCGCAGCCTCGAGCGTGAGATCGCGTCGGTTTGCCGCAAGGCTGCGGTGGAGGTTCTCAAGAACGACAAGGCCAACGTCCGCATCAGCGCAAAACGCTTGCTCAAGTATCTCGGCCCCCCCAGATTTCGCGTCGGCAAGGCCGAGCGCGAACACAAGATCGGCGTCACCATGGGGCTC
>CALJUJ010000617.1 GCA_937975525.1 uncultured bacterium | reverse complement strand
GGGCCCTTCGTTGGTGACGGTGAGGTCGAGGGTGACGGCGTCGTCGGCGGTGGAGCAAGCGACGAGATCGAGCCGGCAGCCGCCGGGCCCGCCGGATGCGCGCAGCGCTTCGCCGGCGACCTCGACCGCCTCGGGCTGCCAGGTGTGCGCCGTGCCGCCGACCCGAACGACGAGGCCAGGGCGCGCCGAGGCGATGCCGACGTCGCCGCCGTGCGTCGACCAGCGCAAGCCCAGTGTTGATCGGTCCAGGCCCATCCGTTGACCGCGTAGCCGAGTCGCTGCGGGGCGGCAAGCCGACGCACCGCGAAGCTCTGGCGCAGGCGAGCGATCTGCGACAGAAAGATCGCCGCCATGAATCGATCGACGAAGTGTGTCGTACCCGGGTCGCTGGTCGCTGTTGCAGGCTGGGTGGTGGTGGTTGCGGCCTCCGTGCACGCCGATCCTCCTCCTCCGGCTCTTTCCATCGAGGTCGTCGAGGCGAAGATCGAAGAAGTCGAGGCGGCGACGGAGATCGGCGCGGAGACGCGGGCGAAAGTCGTCGAGACCTATCGCAAGGCGGCGAGCGCGCTGCAGGCGGCGCAGTCGTGGCAGGCCGCAGCGGCTCGCTTCGCTCGCGAGCGGGAAGAGGCGCCGGCGGAGACCCGCGCGCGGAAGCGCGAGCTCGAGCAGAAGGCGAATCTGCCGGTCGTGCCGGGCGGCAACGAGGCGGGCCCGCTCGCCGAGCTCGAGGCCGTCTTGTTCCAGGAGGAGGCCAACCGCGCTGGACACGAGGCGAAGCTCGCGGAGCTCGAAACCCAGATCGCCGACGAGACGGAGCGGCCCGCTGCCATCCGGCGCCGGCTCGCGGAGGCGAGGCAGTCGCTCGCCGAAACCGAAACCGAGGTCGAACCCGCCGGCTCGCAGAGCACGGTCACCCGCGAATCGGAACCCCGGCAGTGGCTGCGCGCAGCGCAGCGAGAGGCATTGCTCGCCGAGATCCGCGCCCTCGACGAAGAGCTGCTGAGCCAGCCGGCGCGATTCGAGCGGTTGACCGCCGAGCGCGATCTGCAGGCGCTCGAGCTGGAGCGCAGCACGTCGAGGCTGCGCGACCTCGAGGCGATGGTCATCGAACGGCGTCGCATCGAGAGCGAACGGGCCGAGGCCGACGCGGCTGCGGCCATTCGCGACGTCGAGGGGATGCCGCCCGCGGTGCGGGCGCTCGCCGAAGGTAATGCCGAGCTGACGCGCGAGATCGCCGAGCTCACACGCAATCTTGAAAAGGCCTCGGGGATGCGCGAGCGGGCGAGCGCGGAGCAGGAACGGGTGGCCGAGGATTTTCGGGCGGCGAAGCAGAAGCTGGAGATCGCCGGGCTGAGCCAGGCCCTCGGGATGGTCCTGCAGGAGCAACGGCGCACCCTGCCGACGGTCGCCGCCGTCCGCCGCCAGATCGAAGCCCGCGAGCGGCAGATCGCCGACATCGCCCTGCAGCAGATCCGCCACCGCGAGGAACGCCGCGGTCTCCGCTCGCTGTCCCGGTTCGTCGATACCGCGCTGGCCCCGGTGGACAGCCATGCGGCCGAGCTGGTGCGTGACGACATCGAGCAGCTCGCGCGTCGGCGTCGCGAGCTCCTCGACCAGGCTCTCGCCCTCGACAGCACCGTGCTGCGCGCGCTCGGCGAGCTCGACTTCGCCCAGCGCGCGCTCGTCGACGTGGTCGTCGAGTACGACCAGTACCTCGCCGGCCGTCTGCTCTGGATTCGAACGGTTCCGGCGCTGACCCTCGCCGACGTCGGTGAGATCCCGGGCGAGATTGCGACGGTGTTCGCGCCGGCGCGCTGGCAGCAGGTGGCCGAGCAACTCGTCACCGTCGCGCTGCCGTCGCCGACGATGCTCCTCGCGGCGCTGGTGTTCGCGCTCTTGCTGGCTCGGCGCCGCTCGATCCGGACGGCGTTGCGGGCGACGTCGGCGAACGTCGGACGGCCGACTTCGGACGACTTCTACGACACCGTGCAAGCCATCGGATGGACCTTGCTGCAGGCGCTGCCGTGGCCGTTGCTGGTCGGCGCGGTCGGCTGGCACCTGGTGACGGGCGATGGCGCCGGCGACTTCACCCGCGCCGTCGGCAAGGCTTTGGGGTGGATGGCGCGCACGCTGCTACTCCTCGAGCTGATTCGGTTGGTCTGTGTTCCCGGTGGACTCGCGCACGCCCACTTCGGCTGGTCGGAGACGGCGCTCCGGGGATTGCGCAGGGCGTTGGCCAAGCTGATGGCCGGCTTCCTCGCCTCGGGATTCCTGGTCGCCATCCTGGTCGAGTTCCGCCAGGTACCGTTCGCAGGGGGTCTCGGGCGGCTGGCGCTGCTGGGGATGGTCGGCGCGATCGCCGTGTTCGCGGCCGAGGTGCTCGGTCCTCGCCGCGGCGCCTTGCGTGCGCAGATTGCAGCCCATGCTGGTGCTCTCGCCGAGCGCCTGGTGTGGCTGTGGCCGACGCTGGCCATCGGCACTCTCCTCGGCATCGGCGGTCTGGTGATCGCCGGATACTTCTACGCAGCCGCCGCTCTGACGACGCGATTGGTTCGGACGTTCGCCCTGGGTTTCGGCCTGGTCGTGCTGCACGAGCTTGCCGTGCGTTGGCTCACGCTGACGCATCGCCGGCTGGCCTATCGGGCGGCGGTCGAGCGGCGCGAGGCCGCCCGGGCGGCGCGCGAGCTCGGCGAGCGCGCCGAGTCGTCGGCGTCCGACACTCCGCTCGCGGACTCCGACGAGCCGATGGATCTGGCCGCGCTCAGCGACGATACCCAGAAGCTCCTCAACGCAGGTCTTTGGCTGACCGCGGTCCTCGGCCTGTGGATGGTCTGGTGGAGCGTGCTGCCGGCGCTCGGCGTGCTCGACGAGTTCACGTTGTGGAGCAAGGTCGAATCGATCGGAGGCGTCGACACGGCGGTGCCGATCACCCTCGGGGATCTGGCGATGGCGCTGCTGATCTCCTTCATCGCCGCGGTGGCGGTGCGGCGGCTGCCGGCGCTGCTGCAGTTCGCCGTGCTCGAGCGCTTCTCGGTGAGCGCCGGTAGCCAGTACGCGATCAGCGCGCTGGCGAGCTACGCGGCGGGAGCGATCGGATTTCTGCTGGCGACCAATGCGATCGGTCTCGACTGGTCGCAGGTGCAGTGGCTGGTCGCGGCGTTGGGCGTCGGCATCGGCTTCGGCCTGCAGGAGATCGTCGCCAACTTCATCAGCGGCTTGATCATCTTGTTCGAGCGGCCGGTCCGTGTCGGCGACGTGGTCACGGTGGGCGACACCGACGGGGTGGTGACGCGCATCCGCATCCGCGCGACGACGATTCGCACGTGGGAGCGCAAGGAGCTGCTAGTTCCGAACAAGGAGTTCGTCACCAGTCGACTGTTGAACTGGTCGCTGTCGGACCCGGTCACGCGCATCTCGGTCCTCGTCGGAATCGCTTACGGTAGTGACGTGCGCAAGGCGATGGACACCATCCTGGAGATTGCCCAGGCGCATCCGCGGGTCACGGACGACCCGGCGCCGTCCGTGATCTTCGAGGCGTTCGGCGACAACTCGTTGGCCATGCACCTGCGCTGCTTCGTCGATTCGCTCGACGCGCGGCTGTCGACGATGAGCGAGCTACACGAGGAGATCAACCGACGCTTCGAGGAGGCCGGCATCGTCATCGCGTTCCCGCAGCGTGATTTGTACCTGAAGTCGATCGCACCCATCGACGTGCGCTTGCGAGACGTCGCCGGAGAAGGATCGTAGTCTTCGCGCGAACGCACGAAGGCCCGGGCATCATCGATGCCCGGGCCTTCGTCGCGTCGGCTCCGCTTGTCGTGAACGGTGGAGTTATTCGATCCCCGTCACGTTGGCTTCGGTGGCGGTGAACTGCAGGCCGAGCGAGATCGACTCGCGCGGGTCGCAGCTGGTCCCACCGCTCTGATCCGGGCAGTCGGCCAACACGTCGCACGGTTCGCTGGCGTTGCTGCCGCCGATGCAGTTGCCGCCCGGGCCGAAGTCGAGATCGGGCGGGAAGCTCCCCTGGATGAAGGCTGCGAGCGACTCGGAGTTGAACGGGATCGAGTCGGACAGCTGGCAGCTCCCCGGAGCCGGGCACGTGCCGATGTCGGTGGGCTCACAATCCTGCTGATCGTTGGGGCCACCGATGCAGGTGTCCTGGATGCTCGCGACCGCCTCGACGAGAACGGCGTGCTCCACCGCGCCGCCGAGAACACCCGTGATCTCCGAGATGTCAGTCGTGTCGTGGGTGATGTCCGCATCGACCTTGACGCCAGCGGCGGTGACCGTGAAGTTGCCGTCGCCGAACGGTAGGTTGAGCGTGAACGACGACGACGGGCCGCCGCCGGTAGCCGTCGCGCTCGGCGCCGTGTCGGCGCCGGCGATGTCGACCGGCAGCGAGATCAGCGCGTTCTCCTTGCAGGTGGAGCGGACGTCCGGGAAGAAGCTGCTCGCGTCGGCCGTGTAGTCGCACGGGTCGGCCGGATTCCCCGGATCGACCGGGTACGTGTTGGGGTCGTTCGGGTCGCCGGCGGCGCAGCCCGGTGCCGCGGCGAGCGCCCCGGTGAAGCCACTGATGATCGTGCTTCCGTTGATCAGATCGTCGGCCTGGAACAGCAGCTTCAACGATGCCGATTCGAGCTGCTCGACGATCACCGGGTTGAGGATGCCGGAGATCGCCGCGAGCTGGTTGTCGATTCCGCCGGAGCAATTCGAAGCAGGAGCGCAGGTGCCGGCGTTGCCGTCGACGTCGACACCGCTACCCGGATTGCCGTCGAGGCCGAGCGCGAGCCCGGTCACGTGCGCGTGCAGGTTGGTCAGCTCGAAGTCGCCGAATCCGCGGCAGCCCGGGGTGCAGAAGAGATCTTCCTTGGCGACGTCGAGTCGGTGGCCGAGTGAGAAGATGTCGTCCTGCACGTAGCGACCGAGGACGGCAGGGTCCTTCTTGTCGAACTTGGAGTCGAGCTCGACGCAGAGCTGTGTGACCTTCTTGATGCCGCCGCACTGCTCTTCCTTCTTGCAGGACTTGAGCGCGTTCAGCGGCGAGGTCGCGGCGCACTTCTTCTTGGAGCCCTTCACCTGGTAGCACATCAGGCCCGCCTGCTCGGCGATCCGCAGGTCCTCCGGAACGTGCAGCGACTTCTTGTCCACCGCCTGGCAGAACATCTTGATCTTGCGGACGTCGAACGTCTTCTCCGGATCGTTCGGGTCCTGCAACGTCGTGAACTGATCGACGATGCTCGCGGACAAACCGTCCGGGTGAGTTTCCTTGGGGAACTTCGGCGGCTTCACGCAGGTGCCGCCGTTGCAGTCGACGTCCTTCTTGCAGGCCTCACCTTCGATCGGGCCGCCGGTGCAGACCCCTTTCGAGGGCTTGACCTTGTAGCACTTGTAGAACTCCGACGAGGAAGGCGGCGAGAGGAAGCCGGCCGAGTCCTCGGAGGCGGGCGCCATCAGCATGTCTTCTTTGCCGAAGTCGACGCGGATGTCGTTGAACGCATCGCGGATGCGGACGCCGGTATTGCGCGGGTCCTTCTTGTCGAACTTCGAATCGAACTCGAAGCACGGCCCGGAGACGGCGCAGGAGAGGCAGTCGTCGAGCTTCTTGCACGCGCGGCCGGAGTCGCCGCCGCACACGCCTTTCGACTGCTTGATCTGGTACATGATCCAGTGCGTGCCGTCGATGCCGTTGGGGTCGCCGATGGCGGCGCCGTCGAGAATCGCCGGCGCGCAGACTTCTTTCACCTTCTTCACGTCGTAGGTGAAGTCCTCGCCGGGAAACGCGGCCGGGTCGAGACCTTGGATGTTGTTCGGATCGAGCGTGTCGTCGAGGCCGACGTTGATGCCCTTGACGAACTTGGGTAGCCGCTCACAGACGCCCGAGGGGCACTCGTCGTCCTTCTTGCACGGTGCACCGTCGTTGCTGCCGCCGTTGCAGGCGCTCTTCGTGGGCTTGATCTTGTAACACATCACCGAGTCGCGCTGCGTTTGG
>CALJUJ010000616.1 GCA_937975525.1 uncultured bacterium | reverse complement strand
TCGGCGTATCCACCGCTGAGCCCAGCAGCGATGGGATCCTGCAGGTCGACGACGGCGCACGCATCACCGCGACCTACCTCGACGCCGACGACGGCACCGGCGCGCCTGCCACGACGACCGCGGAGGCGGTTTTCGACTGCGTCGGGCCTACACCTGCGGACATCGACGTGACCGCGCTCGACGGGGCCACCGCGCGCGTGACCCTGTCGACCGACGAGGCGGCAACGGTGCGCGTGCGCATCGGTCCGAGCTGTGCCGCCCTCGATCGCGACGTGCAGGGTACGGCGCTGGCTGCGGCGCACGAGGTGACGATCGACGAGCTGGATCCGGAGACCACGTATTTCTTTCTCGTCGAAGCGACCGACGCCGCGGGGAACGTGACGGTCGAAGACAACGGCGGTGCGTGCTTCACGGTGACGACGCCGGAGCGGACGGAGTACTTCGTCGAAGCCTTCACCGGCGACTTCGACCTGGCGAACACGACGCTCACGTACGTCCCCGACGGCTCGGTCCATTTCTACGGGGTTTGCCGCACTTCGGCGGCTGCGTTTCCGACGGATCCGGCCGGCGGCGTGGACCTGGCGCTCGGCGATGACGACTTCGCCGAGGTCGCGCTCGCCGACGGCCAGCAGGTTTCGATTTTCGGGCAGACAGCCGAGACGGTCTACGTCGGCAGCAACGGCTACGTGACGTTCACCGGCGATTCCGATTTCAGTGAGAGCCTGGCCGAGCATTTCGCCATTCCTCGCGTCAGCGGCCTCTTCGACGACCTGAATCCCTCGGCCGGGGGCACGATCTCCGTGAAGCAGCTCGACGACCGTCTCGCGGTCACCTACGCGGGCGTCCCCGAGTACTTCGATACCGGCGCCAACGACCTGCAGATCGAGCTCTTCTTCGACGGACGCATCGCGATCACCTTCCTCGACGTCAGCGCGCTCGATGGCATCGTCGGACTGGCTGCGGGCGACGGACTTCCGGGTGATTTCGTCGAGACCGATCTCAGCGGACAGAGCGCCTGTGCGCTGTCGGCGGGGAGCGTCTCGATCGATGGCGCGCTCTTCGACTGCGGCGACAGCGTTCGCCTGGAAGTCACCGACGGGGACCTCGTCGGGTTTGGCACGGCGACGGTCGCCGTCTCCACCCGACACGGCGACGCGGAAGCGATCGCGCTCACCGAGTCTCCACCCAACTCGGGAAGCTTCTCCGCGACCGTCGTCACGCAGGCCGGCGACGGTCTGCCCGGTGACGGTCTCGTGCAGGTCGGGCCCGGCGACGAGCTGACCGCGACCTACGACGACGGCGACGACGGCGATGGACAGCCTCGGCAGGTCTCCGCGCATGTCCCCATCGTCTGCGGAGACCCCTTCGTTCTGTACCAGACGTCGCGCGGCACCGGCGCGACTCGGTTCCGGAGCTTCGCGCCCGTCGAGCTGACGGACGCCGTCCGTTCCGCCGCCTCGAAGGAATTTCGGACCGAAAAGCTCGGAGCGCAAGCCACCGTGGCGGGCGGCGTTCCCTTGGATGGCACCACGCATCTTCACGAGTTCAAGGTGCGAGAGGACCGCGGTGAGGAGCGTCTCTCGCGCGTGCGCGACGTGCGCGTCCGCAATCGTTGCGGTGCGCTGTTCGTCGATTTCCAGAGGGTTCTCAGCGTGCTGTTGCCGGCGGGGTTGAGCACCGATGGCCCGGTCGCGGCCCCAGCCGAGGAGGACCACACTCTGGACTCCTACCTCTGCTACAAGGCCAAGGCACTGAAGCGCCTGAGCAGCGGCCAACGCGTCGACGGCTTCCCCAAGGGAATCCAGATCGAGGTCGTCGACACGCTGAACCAGGGGGCGACGCGTCGCTACGACCTGAAGAAGCCGACCCGGGTTTGCCGGCCCGTCGCGATCGACGGCGATCCGTCGTGGACGGCGGGGCCGAATCGCGGGGAGCCCGCGCCGATCGCGCCCGCGACCGTTCGCTACGGAGCGCAGGAGATCGTCTGCTACTCGGCGACTCTGGCGCGCAAGTACATCGCGCAAGACGGCTGCGGGCCGGCCGACCCCGACGATCGCGGCGAGCGCATCGATCCGCGCCAGGATCGCCACCCGCGGACCGACGGCCTCCACGTCGCCGACGGCTTCGCCGAAGCGATCGTCAAGTCGACCAAGGAAAAGGAGATCTGCTTGCCCAGCATCGTCGAATGACCGCCGTGAGGAGTTGAGCGAATCGTCATTTGAATTAGACCGGTATCGCGTATACCGTCCGCGACGATGCGCGGTACAGCCCCAACCCGAACGTGGTCCGCCGGGTGATCGTCGCCCGCTGCGGTGTGCGTGAACGCAACCGCAACGCCGTTCCATGCGTTTCCTACGTCTGATCTCTGCTCCGCTCTTCGGTATCGTGTTCGGCCTCGTCGTGGTCGAGCTCGTGCTGCACTACTTCCCGCGCAGCCTGCTGCCGAGCCAATTCCGCCTGCTCGACCGGGTCTACTCGGCCCGCAGCGCGTGGCAGGAGATGATGCTGGGCGACAGCGAGCTCGGCTACAAGCTCCGCCCCGATCTCGACATCCGATTCCCTTCCGAAGGCCGCGAAGTGCCGATTCGCACCCGCAGCTTCGGGCTGGGCGACATCGGCTTTCGCGACATCGGCACCGAGCCTCCGTTCAGCGGCGTGGCCGTGGGCGATTCGTTCACCCTGTGCGACGACGTCGCCGCCGAGAACTGCTGGGTCAAGCACCTCGCCGACGCGACCGGCGAGTCGCTCGCGACGCTCGGGGTCAACGGATACTCCACCCTCGCTGCCGCGCGCGTGCTCGACCGCTACGGCCGCCAGCTCGCCCCCAAGCTCGTGCTCGTCGGTGTGTTCCCGAACGACTTCAAGGACAACGTCCACTTCGACGGCTGGCTCGCGAGCGGGACCGACAACTACTGGACGTGGATGGGCAGCCGGCGCGGGCGAACGAGCTTCGGGAATTGGCTGGCCGAGCATTCGATGGTCTATCGCCTGCTCGACGGCGCGCGCCGCTCACGCAGCCGGGACATCTACGACTACCGCGGCAACGGTCTGGACTACGTGTTCCGCTTCGATCGCTGGTGGACGCAAGTGATCGACGATCTCGACGGGCACCGCGGACTTCCGCTCATGCACGAGGGCCTCCTCGACATGAAGCGCTCGGCGCAAGAGATGGGCGCGCAGCTCGTCTTGTTGCTGTTTCCGACCAAGGAGCAGGTCCACTGGGAACAGGTTGCTTCGTTCGCCCCGGAGGGCCATGCCTACGACCCCGATCTGCCGACGAACACGGTTGCCGCATTCGCCCGCGAGAACTCGATCGCTCATTGCGACCTGACTCCGGCGTTGCGCGCGGAGAGCCAACGGGGCCGGCAACTCTACCTGCGTGTCAGCGGCCATTGGAACGAAGCGGGCAACGCCTTCGGTGCCGCCGTCATCGAAGAGTGCCTGCGCGAGTTGCGCGTCATTCCACTCCGTTCCGCAGCCGATTGACCCCGGCCGAGCCCCGATGCCCACACCGCTCGAGAAGCTGGTCCATCTGCTCGATCTCGAGGAGCTCGAGGTCAACGTCTTCCGCGGCGTCAGTCCCGACGAAGACCGACAGCGCGTCTTCGGCGGCCAGGTCGCCGGACAGGCGCTCGTCGCCGCCGGTCGCACCGTCGACTGCGGCAGCGTTCAT
>CALJUJ010000615.1 GCA_937975525.1 uncultured bacterium | reverse complement strand
GCCGAGGACCTCGGAGCTGCGCGCGCCGCCAGCGCCGGGGCCGTTCGTCGCGACGGTTCCGGCGGCGTGCTCACCCACGTGAGCGATCCGCCGACGACGGTCATCGAGGCGACGCTTTCACCCCAACCCGGACAGCGCAGCTCCCGCCGGATCGTCCGCGCGCAGTGGACGGGGCTTGCTCACGATGCCCTTGCGCACCCCCAGGTCGAATCGATTCGCAACCTCGCCCGCGCTGAAGAACAGATGCGCGCGCTGATGGATCGAGCCGCCGGCGACGCTTCCCATGGCTCCGACGGCCTGCCCCCTCAACCCTGAGCGCGCGATTCTGCGACCTCCCACGAGAGTCCGAATCGATCGCGCAGCGCCGCACGATCGTCGCGAAAGAGATCCTCGAGAAACTCTCGGTGTACATCGGGAATGCGGCTGCGAGCCGTCGGATTGACCTCCTCGCGCGCCAACGCGCCGATGAGCTTCTCATCCGGGTCGATACCGAGAAAGTTCATTGCCTCGCGCAGGAGCGCCTCCGGTCGCGAGGCGATGTCGTCGAACACTCCGACGAACACGTGCCCGGCCGGCAGCCGTTCGCTCCAGCGATCGAAGTTGCGCACGTACTGGGCGCAGCGAACCTGGTAGGGATCGGTGAAGAACGCGCGGAACTCAGCCGCGTCAACATCGTCGAACTTGCGCTTGCGATTGCGGACGAGGTCCTTCTTGGCGTGCGACCATGCCCGCTCGACCGGGTCTCGAATCATGAGCATGACCCGGATGTTGGGATTCAACGCGACGATCTCGTCGATCACGTCGCCGTCCAACGCGGCGTAGCTGGCGCTGGCTTCGCCGCGGACCATCGGCCGGTACCAACGGCGGTAGTGCCAGACGCAGTGCGCCGTCTTCGCCGCGCGACGCCACAGCGGCTCGCGAAAGAACTGGAGATACCAGGCGAGTTGGTTCGACTGAAACTTCGGATGACCCGGCTCCTTGAGTCGGTTGAAGAAGAGAATCTCCTTCGGCTCGGAGAGCATCACCTGCGGATGGAGGCGGAGATTGGCGTGCAACCAGGTCGTGCCGGTTCGCTGCGGGCCGATGATGAGAAAATCCGGAAAGCGCGCCAGGTCGACGTCGCCCTCGGGAGCCTGCACCCATCGTAGACGTGCACGGGTTGCGTCGGACAAGATTCCCTTCATGGCCGCATCCGGTTCCGCAGCTTGATGACGTTTCGCAGCCGCAAATTCAAGGCCGCTTCGATGCGTCCCCGAGTGACAACCGTTGGACCCAATCGTCGTCGAGGTTGCTCAGACGCTCCAAAGCGGACTCGACGGCAGCCACGCGCTCGGCGAGCCCGGCGTCGACCCGGTCGTGCCAGCCACCGAGCCCTTCTCGAGACCGTGCTGCGGCCGCTTCGAGAAGTGCGCGAGCGCGGCGGCGCAGGGTCGCCCGCACCACCAGCCGCACGAGGATCAAGTACACCCCGGCGAGCAGGGCTGCGTTGAGCAGAAAGTCGACGCCGACGTAGTTGCCGTCGACGAAGCCGAGCGCCGCGTGGGCGACCAGCCAGGCGACCAACGCATAGACGGGGAGATCGACGAGGAAGCGGATGAAGCGAAGGCCACTGCGCTCGGCGGCTCGCGGCAGCTCACGACCGACGAGAGCGTGCCATGCCGCCTGTACGGAATCCGCGACGGCCTCCGTCGCCTCCTCCAGGCTCGGAAGCCCGAGCGTGTCGCGGTCGCCGCAGAGGCGTCCGATTCGAATGCGTGCCGGAGCCATGGCCGTTCGATACGAAGACTCCAGCTCCTGCGCCGACGGCATCAGCGGGTTCGCTTCTTGAAATCGTCTTTCTTGTACGACCCGCTTCACTCCCGAGGCGGCGGCAGCCGATACCGCGGTGCCTATCGCCAAGAGGGGGTGACTGCGCGCCAAGGCGCCTGCCGCGCCCATCCCGGCCAGGTCGAGTCCGCCCGCCCGCAGCGCCCAACCTCCGGGGCCCTCCCAACGGCGCGCCGCTTCCGCCCACATCAGCTCGTTCATGTCGGCGCGGCGAAGGCGCCACCGCTCGTCACTCTCGTCCGCAACCTGCTGCGCCAGGCGGCCGATTGCCTCGCCCACTTCGGCGCGCAGCGCACCGAGATCATCGGCAGACTCGGCGTGCGCATCGACGAACACGCGCGCTAGCATCGCCGCCGTACCGAGTGCGTTGTGCCGTCGAATCCGATCCAGGGCCTGACCTCCGAGAAGGCGCTGCATCATCTCGTCCAAGCTGCGCCGGTCAGCACCGGTCGGCTGCTCGCGAGCACGGCGCGCGCTCACCGCGATGATAGGCGCCTCCGCGGCCGACCATCTCCCCGTCGCCAGGCTGCGGATCTGGGTGAGTAGCGCCGCGCGCGACTCGTCGGTGAGCTCATCGACGCGATTCAAGACGAAGGCGAGGGCCCGCCGCTCGACGAACGGATCGAGAAAGGCCACGGGCGCCGCCTCGACGACCGATTGTCGATGCAACACCACGAGCAGGACGTCACTACGCTGCGCCAGCGCGGTCAACCGCGCCGCATGCTCGGTGGCGACGCTGTTCATGTCCGGCGCATCGACGTAGACGTGCGCCCGTGCGTCGTCGGCATCGGCGTCGTAGCGGACGACGCGGACTCGCTGCGTTGCGTCGGCCAAGAGCGCACTCAGATCTGCGTCGCGCGGTGCATAGACCGTCGGCTCTTCCGTCGTCGGTCGGTCGACTCCCTCGCGCGCGATTTCTCTGCCCGCCAGAGCATTCAAGAGCGTCGACTTTCCGGCCCCGGTAGAACCGACGAGCGTGATGACGGCGGCCGCTTCCGTACGCGACAGCTGCTGGTCCAGGTCCGCCAGCAGCTCGTCGATGATTCCGCGGCGCCTGACGATTGCGGTGAGTGCCGCCACCGCCTCCAAATCGCGTTGCAGGTCCTCGCGCAGCAAGCGCACACGCAGTGGCCAAGGAAGCGGAATTGTCTGCGAACGCGTCATGTCCCCCCCCGACCGGCGACCGCTTCCAGCGCGGCGCGTGCCGAGGACAATCGACGGTCGCCGACGGCGATCGCGTCTGCGGTTCCGCGCAGTCCGTTGGCGTAGAGAATGCTGCTCAGATCGTCCCCCCTCATCTTCGACCACCGCTTGCGCGCCGCTTTGGTGATGCCGCTACCCAGGACGTGCGAGTACTTCTCGAACAAGAACGTGCCCACGGCGCCGCCACCGGCGGCGGCGATGTCGACACCGACGCCCGTGGTGGTGAAGATCACGACAGCGGCGAATGCCAACGGCGCCATCGTCGCGATGTCTGCCGCCGCTTGAATGTCCAAGTCGAAACCACGGGCCTCGATCGCCTCGTCGATGAGCTCCTCGCAGGCGTGCTGAAAGCTTCCGAGGTCGGCTCGCTGCTCGGCCATACGCCTCGCGGCGGCAGCACGCACGTTGCTTTCGTCTTGCGCGAGATCGGCGTCGAGCGCCCGACATACGCCGTCGGGTGCCTGGCGGCGGGCCGGCGCGCGCGCCTCGGGACCGAGGTCACGAACCAATCGCTCCCATGCCTCGGGCCAGACGGCGGCAAGGGTGTCCCTTTCGATCTCGTCGAGCTTGGCTTCGGCCGCAGATTCGAGGGAACCGCGTGCACCCAGCAACCTCGGAATTCGTTCCAGCCCGACGCGTACGCCCCGCACGAGCGTGCGCCAGGAACGACTGAATACGTTCGATCGGCGATCGAGGACGACGCGAAACGCGTCGACGAAGGGCCCCGCGGGCATGGCTCGAGAAGCGACGGCCAGGCCCGCCTCGTTCGTGATGGCGCGAGCATGCGACTCGACGGCGTGCGCGCGCTCGTTGTCACGCTCGATCGCCCGCAGGACGTCGGCCGCATACTCACGCAGTCGTTCCCACGAGGCGGCGAACGCCTTGGCTTTGATGTCGCGAGATTGCTCGACGTCGAAGAGCACGTCGCGCAGATTCCTGCCGGCCAAGGCCTCGCCGTCCGCTGCCGAAGCGAGCGTGAGCGGCAAAACGGTCAGCGGGGCCTGCCCGCTCTGGACCTCCAGCGAATGCGGAGCCCAGAATGCGGCGAGCGGCCTGGAAGCGACGTCGGCGCAGACCTTCTCGGCGTGAGCGCTCGCCACCGCGTCGTCGACGGCTTCGTTGTAGACCAGGATCCAGGGCCGCCCGTGGCGCAGCCACGTTCGAAAGAAGTCGACGACCGCTCGATTCTGGTACGAGTGCCGCGTGACCACCACGACGACGATGTCGGCGACGGCGAGCAGCGCTTCGCTCGCACCGCGATTCGCCACGAAGATGCTGTCGAAATCCGGTGTGTCGATCAGCATCAGGTGGTCCGGAACAGTGGCGTCACCGACGACGGTGAGGTCGGCCGGATCTTCCGGTTCGGAGAGCGCCGTCGCCAACGTGTCTGCGCCGGCTGAAATGCCCTCGTCGATACGGAATCGGCTGGTGTGCGGGCTATGCCGCAGGCGCTCGATCAGGTCGGGATGCGCGACCCCGACCAACCTGCGTGTGGCGCCCCCGGTCGGATCGGACGGGCTCAGATCGCGCCCCACGAGCGCGTTGAAGAGTGCGGACTTGCCGGCGTTGTTGGGCCCGACGATGCCGCAGACCAAATACGACGGCCCTGAAGCCGAGCGCGGCAGAAGGTCTCGATCGATCAGCGCGACGGCCGCACGAGCTGCCTCGAAGTGCTCGGCCAGCGAGGCGAACAGCTCCCGGGCTCGTTCGGGCGTGACATCCACGTCGGCCGTGGACAAAGGCTTAGCGGAAGCGGCCATCCGATGTCCGACTCTACGTGCTCGCGAAGCGAACACCAACCGGTCAGGAGACTCGGTAGAGGATCCCTTGGTTTCGATTGCGGATCGGCAGTGGCACACTGACTCCGACAATCGCGT
>CALJUJ010000614.1 GCA_937975525.1 uncultured bacterium | reverse complement strand
CCCCGTGCCGAGCGACGGAGCAAGGGCCCGAGCCACCGACTTCAAACCGCGCCCGTCCCCCGCAACTCCTCGATCTCCTCGTGCGCCATGCCCAGGAGCTCCCGCAGGAGGGTTTCCGTGTCGGCACCGAGGGCCGACGCAGCGCGGTACTGGGGGCGCAGCGCATCGACCTTGATCGGGCACCCGACCTGCCGCAAGGAACCGAACTGCGGGTGCGCCACCTCGACGACCATCTCCCGCGCCCGCACCTGCTCGTCCTGAAGCGCCTCCTCGACCCCGTAGACGGGGGCGCAGGGCACCTGGCCCTTCATCAGCGCGAGCCACTCGTCCGTCGTCTTCTCGCGCATCCGCGCCTGCACGACGGCGACGAACTCGTCACGTCGCTCGAATCGGTCCTGAAAGGTCTGGTAGCGCGGGTCGGCGACGAGCTCGTCGAGCTCCATGATCTGCCCCATCCGCCGCCAGAACTTCTCCTTCATGCACATGATGACGATGTAGCCGTCGCGCGTCTGGAAGTTCTGCGACGGAACCAGCGTTTGATGCGCCGATTGCGGCAGGCGATCGAGTCGATGGCCGTAGTTGAGGTTCCACACGGCGAGGTAGTTGAGCATCGAGATCGCCGTGTCGAGCAAGCTCACGTCGATGTCGCAGCCGACCCCGGTGGCCCGCGCCTTGGTGATGCCGACGAGCAGCGCAACAGCCGACATCAGCCCTCCCGAGAAATCGACGATCGACACCCCGCAGCGAGCGGGCGGAGCGTCTGGCTCGCCGGTCAGGCTCATGAAGCCGGCAAGCCCCTGGATCAAGAAATCGTAGCCGGGGTCGGTCGCCCGCGGCCCGGTCTTCCCGAATCCGGACAGTGCGCAGCAGACGATCTTCGGATTGACGTGGCGCAGGTGCTCGTAGTCGAAGCCGAGCTTGGCGGGAAGGTCCCCGCGCGGATTGGCGTAGACCGCGTCGCTGCGTGCGACCAGCCGGTGGAAGATCTCCTGTCCCTGCGTCGATTTCAGGTTGATCGTGCACGACTTCGCGTTGCGGTTGAGCGATTGGAAATAGGGGCTGTCGCCGTCGCCTGCGAACGGTGGCACCGTCCGCGCCTCGTCGCCGCCGACGCGCGGGTCCTCGATCTTGATGACCTCGGCGCCGAGGTCGCCGAGGACGGTCATCGCGTAGGGCCCGGCGCCCAACTGCGTGAGCGCGAGGATCCGCACGCCAGCGAGAGGAAGGTCCTTCATGGCCTGGGGTTTACTGGATCGTGGGCAGCGCGCAAGCGACGCGGGCGCTGGTCAGTCGCCGGTGTCGCGCCAGCGATGCGGCCGGGACGCGAGCGATCCGAAGCCGCAGCGCTCGCATAGGGCCAGAAAGGCGCGGCGCTCCACGCCGCGCCAGCGCAGGTCGTCGACGCTCTCGCGCAGCGGCACGTCGCGTCGCAGCGTCGCGAGCTGCTTGTACAGCGTGGCTTCGCTGCGCCCCTCTCGCAACGTGCGGGCGACCCGTTCGGCGCCGCGCACTTTGCACCGCCATGCGCTCGGATCGTCGGGGATTGCTTCGATCGACCCATGCGCAGCCAACACGGCAGCCGCCGTTTTCTTCCCCCATCCGGCGATCCCGGGAATTCCGTCGGCGGTGTCGCCGACGAGGGCGAGCCAGTCGGGGATGGCTGCCGGCGGTACCCCGAACTTCGCCTCGACGGCCGCGGCATCGAAGGTTTGGCCGCTGCGCCGGTCGTGCGTGACGACGTGCGCTGCACGAACGCACTGGGCGAGATCCTTGTCGGGAGACAGCAACACGATGCGTTCGAAGGCGTCGGCGTAGCGCTCGGCAGCACTCGCCATGGCGTCGTCGGCTTCGAACTCCGTCATCGGCCACACCACGACCCCGAGCGCCGCCAGAGCCTCCTCGGCCAGGGGGAACTGGCTCAGCAAGTCCGGCGCGATGCCTTCGCCCGTCTTGTAGCCAGCGAAGAGTCGATTGCGGAAGGACTCGACGACGTGGTCCGTCGCGGCGGCGACGTGCGTCACTCCGGGCTCGCGCAGCAACGCGAGAGTGCTGGCGACGAGGCCGCGAGCGGCTCCCACCTCACGTCCGTCGGGCGCGGACTCCGGCGGCATCCCGAAGTAGGCGCGAAAGAGCTCGTAGGTGGCGTCGATGACGTGAAGCTGCACGGTTCTCCCGTACCAGCCCGGGCGGCGGCGCGCCAAGCGCCTGGTCTGCCCCGGCCGTGAGCGCGGTCGAGTGACGGCGAACCGGGGACCGGCGCCGTGGCGAGTCTCCTTCTTCCTCGTTCCAGAGGATTGTGGTTTCCTGGGCACACCTCGCGACAGGAAGGAGTTTATCCGTGATCTACGACGACAATTCGCTCAGCATCGGGCGAACACCACTCGTCCGCCTCAACCGCGTGACGCAGGGCCTCGGCGCAACGGTCCTGGCCAAGATCGAAGGGCGCAACCCCGCGTATTCCGTCAAGTGCCGCATCGGCGCGTCGATGGTGTGGGACGCCGAGCGCCAGGGGGTGCTCGCGCCCGGCAAGGAGATCATCGAACCGACGAGCGGCAATACGGGCATCGCCCTCGCGTTCGTCGCCGCAGCACGCGGCTATCCCCTAACCCTGACGATGCCGGAAACCATGTCGCTCGAGCGCCGCAAGGTGCTGCGCGCGTTCGGCGCGAACCTGATCCTCACCGAGGGTGCGAAGGGCATGAAGGGTGCCATCGCCAAAGCCGAGGAGCTGGTGTCCGCGGATCCCGACCGCTTCGTTCTGTTGCAGCAGTTCGCGAATCCCGCGAACCCGGAGATTCACTTCAAGACCACGGGCCCGGAGATCTGGGAAGACACCGGCGGCCGCGTCGACGTGTTCGTCGGCGGAGTCGGCACCGGCGGCACGATCACCGGCGTCAGTCGCTACCTGAAGCACGAGAAGAAGATGTCGGTCCTGTCGGTCGCCGTCGAGCCGTCGGCGAGTCCGGTCATCACCCAGACGCGGTCCGGCGATCCGCTGCAGCCGGGGCCGCACAAGATCCAGGGCATCGGTGCGGGCTTCGTGCCCGACAACCTCGACATCTCCGTCGTCGACCGAGTCGAGCAGGTGAGCGACGACGAGGCGATGGAAATGGCCCGTCGCCTCGCCCGCGAGGAAGGAATTCTCTGCGGTATCTCCTGTGGCGCGGCCGCGGCCGCCGCTCTGCGGGTGGCTGCGGAGCCGGAGATGAAGGGCAAGCAGATCGTCGTCGTGCTTCCCGACTCCGGCGAGCGCTACCTCAGCACCGCCCTGTACGAAGGAATCGTCTAGCGCTCGCGGGCGCGATCCGACCAACCTTCGGGCCGGCGTCGCGAGGTGCGACGCGGCGCCGGCATGTCCACTGCGAATCGCCTGTCGCTGTTCTGGTTCATCTACTTCGCCGGCTTCGGCGTCTACTTCCCCTACTTCAGCCTCTACCTGCGCGAGAACGCTGCGCTCAGCGGCAGCGAAGTCGGTCTCGTACTGGCGGTCCCACCGCTCATCGGCGTGCTCCTGCAGCCGGCGTGGGGACAACTCGCCGACCGTTCCGGCGAGCGAGCGCGGGTCCTCGTCGTCGCCACCTTCGGCGCCGCCCTCGGCTTCGCGGTGCTCGGCGTTGCGGACGGCTTCGCGCAGCTGGCAGCTGCGACGGCCCTGCTCGCCGTATTTGCGACGCCGGCGGTGCCGCTGGCGTCGTCGGTGACGCTGGCTCTCACCGAGTCCGGCGGAGCGCACGCCTTCGGCCGGGTACGGATGTGGGGAACGGTGGGCTTTCTGCTCCTCGTCGTCGCGTTTCCGGCGATCCTCGACGGTTGGCACCGAGGCCGCGGAGTCATCGACGTCGCCGGAGGTGCTTCGGAACCAGGCCTCGGCCTGATGTTCACGACCATTGCGATTCTCATGCTGTTGGCGGCTCTCGTCGGCGCCACCTTGCCGCGCACGGGAACCATCGCGGCCCGCGCGCGGCGGCACGAATGGCGCCGCCTTCTCCGTCATCCACCGATGCGCAGCCTCGCGATCTACTGCCTGCTCGCCCACGTGTTCCTCCAGGGTCCGATGGCCCTCTTTCCCGTATTCGTGACGGCGCGTGGCGGCACGATCGAGACGGTCGGTTGGATGTGGGTGGTCATGCTGACGATCGAGATCCCACTCGTCGCCTACGCCGGTGCGTGGGTGCACCGCCTCGGCGCCCACGGACTGCTGCGTGTCGGCGTGCTCGTCGGCGGGCTGCGCTGGTTGGTCTGCGCGACGTCCGACGATCCCTGGATCCTCTTCGCGGTGCAGTCGGTGCACGCCGTAACCGTGCTCGGCCTCATGCTCGGCGCCCCCCTCTACCTGGAGCAGATCGTCCCCGCCCGATTGCGCTCGACCGGCCAGGCCGTGCTGGCCGTGGTCGGCGCGGGCGTCGGCGGCGTGGTCTCGACGACCGCGAGCGGTTGGTTCCTGGAGCACCTCGGGGTCGACGGTCCCTACGTGATCGGCGGCGCAGGCGCGGTCTTGCTCGGGCTCGCCGGCCGCAAGCTGCTTCCGCCTCCGGTGAAACTACGGCTTCCGGACGACGAGCCGGAACCGGTCAGGGCGTCTCCGGTGTGACGGCATCGGGCTGCGGCGCGAGGGCCCGCAGGCGCATGAAGCGGACGTCACCGGAAAAGAGTTCGAACGGGCTACGGATGATCCCGGCGACGAGGGTGGCGGACACGACGACACCGGGACTTTCGACGACGCCGACGTGGTACGGATTGCCCGTGCGGTCGAGAAACACGGCGACGTCGCCGATCTGCGGCCTGTCGATCAACCCGTAGGTGTCGGCCGCGAGCAACTCGCCAACGGTTTCGAGCGGAACCTGCCAGCCGGCCGCGCGCATCACTTCAGCGAGGAAGCGGGACTGCGAGAGATACCCAGAAGAACCGCGGAGGTCCGCCTGCAGCCGTGCCGCGTCGATCTCGGTGGCAAAAACGTGGGGCGGCGGCGGCGGTCCGTCGATCCGCCAGGAGCCCGTACGTTCCGACAGCCTCGCCTGCCAGACTTCGAGGTGCGTCTCGACATCGTATCGCAGAGCCGACGCGCGCCCGACGACGGTGAAGACGACGTCGACCACCGCACTCCTGGAGTCGACGCGGCGCGCCTCCCCAACTTCGAAGCCGCGGATGACGACCACGTGGTCCCAGGCGGGCTCGAGTTCCCAGCCCACCCAAGGCTCGATGGCGGCATGGGTGCGAGGCCCTGTCCGCGCTCCGAGCGCGTCGGCGCGGCAGAAATTGGCGACGACCTCTTGGGGGCCTTGGGCGGATGCCGAGCGCACGAAGGCCGGCGCTAGAAGGAGAAGGGCCGCCGCAAGCGCAACTGCCATGCTATTTTCGATGTGGCACTTCCTCGACGGCGAGGTCCGGTCCCGATCGCGCCGAGAGGTACATGCGACGTGCAACACCACCCGGCAAGCCATTTGCTTGAGACACGAGCCAGCGGTGCCGTCTGACGGTCCGCGACGACGATGACGGTAGCCGAATCGATGAGCGCGACCTTCGCGGCCGAGCGCCAACGCCTGCTGCACGAGAGCATCCCGGCGACGGCGCTGTCGTGTGCGGCCGTCGTGTCGATCTATGCCGCCGCGGACGCGTTCACCCGACCGCAGCCGTTTGGACCTTGGAGCGGCGTCTACCTGGTCCAGCTGCTCGTGCCGCTGACGATGCTCTGGCTCGGTCGTGGTCCCCTGCGGCGCCACGCCGAGGCGGTTCTTCTCGCCAGCGAGCTGGCATTCACGGGCGCACTCCTGAGCCACCTCCTGGTGTCGGAAGCGGCGGTGTCCGGGACCGCGATGATGATCGCGCTGAAGCTCGTGGTGACCGCCCTGTTTCTGCCGTGGCATCCGCGCACCCAGCTCACGTCGGCGGTGATCACCTTGTCGCTCTACCTGGCTCTCGTCGTCGCCGGCGGCCATCTCGACCCCGCCGGTCACTGGCTGCACCAGGCGCTGGGTCCGGGCATCGCCGCGGTGCTGTCGTGCATCGGCGCCGCCCACGCCGAGCGCACACGGCGCTTTCTCTTCGAGCGCAATCGGGAACTGGATGAATCGCGGGCGCAAGTTCGCTCTCTCCTCGAGGATGGGCCGGACGGCATCATCGTAGCCGAGCGCGGGTTCGTCGACTACGCCAACGGGACGATGTGCGCGCTACTCGGCCATGCGAGCAGCGATGCGCTGCTGGGACGCCACCTCACGGAGCTGGTCGCGATGGATGCGCACATCGCGCTCGACCGCTATCTCGCGGAGCTGGGCAGCGACGATACGACGCCCGTTCACTTCGATACGCGCCTCATCCGCGCGGATGGCTCCGCGATCGACGTCGCGCTCAACGGCAGACGCATCTGGAGCCACGGGCGTCCGGCAGTCCAGATCATGGCTCGCGACAGCAGCGAGCAGCGGCGCATGGAGCGCGAACGCGCCGCCACGTTGGCCGTACATCGCGCTCTCGCCGAGGTCGGCCAGGAGTTGATCGCATCGCTCGGCGACCCGAACCAGCTCGGTCGGCTGTCGCGGCTCACGGCACGGGTCCTCGGGGCGGACGCGAGCCACACCTTCCTCTGGGATCCCGAGCTACGCTGCTATTCGCTCGCCGCCGGCCACGGAGGTCAGCGGTACGTCGCCGCGCTGCGCGAGCTGAAGCTACCCGCGGAGGCGAGTCACCCCTTCGTACGGGCACTGTATCGCGATCACGCGATCGCCATCAGCCGAGCCCAGAACGCGGGACTCGGCATGGTACCGATCCAGCTGAGATTCGACGTCGAGCATGCTTTGTACATCGGCTTGTGGCGCGGCGACGAGCTCGTCGGCGTACAGACGGTCGGCTACACCCACGCGTGCGAGACCGACCTCGCGCATCGAATCGAGATCGCCCGCGGCATCGGCCAGCTCGGCTCTCTCGCACTCGAGCAGACGCGGTTGATCGGCGAGCTCGAGGCTGCCAATCGCGTCAAATCGGACTTCGTCGCGACGATGTCCCACGAGCTGCGCACCCCGCTCAACGTCATCCTCGGCTACAACGACCTACTGTTGGAGGAAGCCTTCGGCCCGGTCACCACGGAGCAGGTCGACACCCTGGAACGGGTTCGCAAGAACGCGCGCGAGCTGCTCGACCTGATCAACGCCACCCTCGATCTGAGTCGCCTCGAGGACGGCGAGGTGGGCTACGATTGGCGCGACGTGCACGTCCCCGACCTGGTGCGCACGATCGATTCGGAAACCCGAGCGACGGGATTGAAGCCGGGATTGCGGCTGGCATGGGATGTCGAAGACGCCCTGCCGCCGTTGCGCACGGACCCCCTCAAGCTGCAGGTCGTGCTCAAGAATCTCATCAACAACGCGATCAAGTTCACCGAGCGCGGCTCGGTGACGGTGCGTATCGGCGCAGAAGGCGACGGCGTGAGTTTCGCCGTTTGCGACACCGGCATCGGCATACCGCCGGCCGCGCAGGAGGCGATCTTCGAGCCCTTCCGCCAGGCCGAGCCTTCGATCAGCAGCCGTTTCGGCGGCGCCGGCCTGGGACTACACATCGTCGCCCGACTGCTGCGGCTGCTGGAGGGTGCCGTCAGCGTCGACAGCACCCCGGGCGTCGGCTCCACGTTTCGTGTGTGGATCCCGAACTGCGGCACGCGACCGGTCGCGCTCACACCGCGCCTCGGCGGTGCGGTCACGGACCAGACCGCCGTTGCCGTGGAGGCTACGGCCTAGCCGCCTGCGGAGGGTCGACGATCCACGTTCGCAGAAACGGTAGCAACGCGAAGGCGGGCAAAGCCAGCGCGAACGTGAGCGCGAAGTACGCCGCGTAGCCCAGCTCGGCCGTCGCCCACCCGCTGACGGCACCCGCCAGCGAGCGCGTCAGCCCGAACAGCGCCGACAAGAAGGCGTATTGCACGGCCGCGCGTTGCTTTTCGCAGACGTTCATCAGGAACGACAAGAACGCCGCCGTGCCCAGGCCACCGGTCAGGCTTTCGAGCATGGATGCAGCGTAGATCCCGACGCGGCCGGCTTCGAGGTAGGCGGCGCCGGCGTAGCCCAGGTTGGAGAGGGCCTGCGCGGCTCCGAGGGCGGCGAGCGCGCCGAGGATGCCCCAGCGCCCGGTGCACCAACCACCGACGAGCGCTCCGAGCACGGTGAGGCCGATGCCGAGGGTGTTGGTGATGATCCCGATCTCCTCGACCGAGAGGCCGCGGTCGACCCAGAACGGCCGCACCATCGGCCCCATCGCCGCGTCCCCGAGCTTGTACGTCAGCACGAAGGCGACCACCGCCCAGCCACCCGGGCGCCGCAGCCAGGTGATCAAGGGGCGCAGCCACCGCCGCCGTTGCTCTTCGTCGATGCGGCCGAAGCGAGGGCTCCGAGCCTGCGCAATGACCAGCACGACGCAAACGGCGGCCGCGGCATGGAAGGCGCCGATCCAGCCGAGCACGCTGCTGGCAAGCAGCAATCCTCCCCCTGCGGCGATCAGTGCGACCCGATAGGCGGAGACGCGCACGCCGTTGGCGGCGCCCTCCTCGCCGGGAGCGAGCATGCCGATCGTGTAGGCGTCGACCGCGATGTCCTGCGTCGCCGAAGCCATCGTCAGCACCAGCAAGACCGCCCATAGGGCCATTCCCGGACGACTCGGATCGACGAGCGGCAGAGCGAGCAACGCGACCGCGACGATGGCCATCGATCCCGCGAACCACGCCTGGCGACTACCGAAGCGATCGACCAACGGCGACCAGGCGACCTTGAGCGTCCACGGAAGGCCGAGCAGGCTGAGGAGACCGATCTCCTCGAGGGATACGCCGTGAACGCGAAGGTAGACGGGCAGTGCGTCGACGACCACGCCGAAGGGAAGCCCTTCGGCGAAATACAAGATGGCGACCCAGCCGAGCTTGCGGCGCAGGCTCATCGTCGACGCTGATCCCAGAAAAGGTGGTCCCGCGCAATCGGCGCCGCTGCCGTTCTCGTCCTGGCTGCGTTGTCCCGCGCCGCGGGTTTTGGTACTCACGCGACGAATCCCCTAGCGGATGGAACCCGGACGGCGCCGGCGTAGCAGCGGTGCCTGGATCCCAACGACCACGAGGTGGTGCATGGCGTACTACGAGCGGCTGACGGCGCTGGACGCGTCCTTTCTCGGCATCGAGGACGAGAACCTCCACATGCACGTGGGCGGCGTGCTGCTGTTCGACAACGCCCCCGTGCTGACGCCCGAAGGCGGTATCGACATCACCCGCATCCGCGCGGCCATCGCCTCGCGGCTTCACCTGGTTCCGCGCTTTCGCCAGAAGATCGGCTACATTCCCTGGGAAGGTGCGCCGGTGTGGGTGGACGACGAGCGCTTTCGCCTCGCCTACCACGTGCGCCACACCGCGCTTCCGCGCCCCGGCAGCGACCGCATCCTGAAGCGCCTGGTCGGGCGCATCATGTCGCAGGCGCTCGACCGCAGGCGCCCGCTCTGGGAGATGTGGGTCGTCGAGGGGCTCGAGGGCAACCGCTTCGCGCTGATCAGCAAGGCTCACCACTGCATGATCGACGGCGTTTCCGGGGCCGACCTCATGTCCGTGATCCTCAGCCCCTTCGAGAACGAGGAGCTGCCCCCGCCGGAGCCGTGGACCCCGCGACCACGACCGACACGAGCCCACCTGTTCGCCGACGCTCTGGTGCGCCGAATCGATCAGCCGGGCGAGGCGGCGCGCACGCTGTACCAGACTCTGAACGACCCCGAGGCGCGCCAGGAGCTCGCGGACCGCGCCACCGGGGTCCTGCAGGCCTTCGCCCCGGCGCTGGTGCCGACGTCGCGGACGCCGCTCAACGTCGATGTCGGCCCGCACCGCCGCTTCGACTGGACCGACATGCGGGTCGGCGACCTGAAGTCGGTGAAGAACGTCCTCGGCGGAACCCTGAACGACGTCGTGCTCGCGACGGTCAGCGGCGCCCTGCGCCGATTCTTCGACCAGCGCGGGGAGGACCTGACCGACCTCGAAGTGCGCGCCCTCTGTCCCGTCAGCGTGCGCACCCAGGACGAGCGCGGATCCCTCGGCAACAAGGTGTCCCAGTTGACCGTGCCGCTACCGATCGACATCGAAGATCCGGTCAAGCGCATGGAAGCGGTGTGGAAGACGACCGCCGACTTGAAGGAATCGAAGCAGGCCCTGGGCGGCGAAGCGCTGACCGCCATCAGCGAGTGGACCGTCCCCAACGTCCTCGTCCAGGCAGTGCGCCTCGCGGCGCGAGCGCGCCCCTACAACCTGGTCGTCACCAACGTCCCGGGCCCGCAGATCCCGCTGTACTTTCTCGGTGCCCGCATGCTGGCGTCGTTTCCCGTGGTCCCCCTTTTCCAGGAAATGGGTCTCGCGGTTGGCTTGTTCAGCTACGACGGCGGCCTGTACTGGGGGCTCAACGGCGATTGGGAGCATCTGCCCGACTTGCACGAGCTGATCCTCGCCATCGAGTCCTCGTTTCGCGAGTTGCAGCAAGCAGCCAGCGAGGTCGCCTCCGGAGACCGCAAACCGCCGGTGCGGCGCCCGACGCGTAGCCGCAAGCGCGCTGCTTCCTAGACATGCCTGCGGCGTTTGCGTACTTGTAGAGACGGCCGCACGTCGACGCACCGCCGTGTAGGTATCACAGGCATGGGTTTCTGGGCGCGCATCACCAAACGCATCGAAGCATGGATCACCGTCGTTCTGACGCGCATCCTGACGCGTCCAATGGGCGGCTACGAGCAGCGCGTGCCGAACAGCCTGCCGCGCCTCAAGTCCCAGCTGCGCAAGGGCGACGTCATCCTCGTCGAGGGCGACCAACGTGTCAGCCAGGTCATCAAGTACCTGACGACGAGCTCCTGGTCGCATACGGCGTTGTACATCGGGGACGAGTTGCGCCACTACGATCGCGCCCGCGCCGAGGAGCTCGACGCGCGTTTCGGACCGGAAGCCAGGCACTTGATCCTCGAGGCCGACAACCCCGGCGGCGTGACCTGTCTGCCGCTGGCGAAGTACATGCGCTACAACATTCGCGTTTGCCGACCTCGACTGCGGCGCGCTGACGTCGACCGCGTGCTCTCGTTTGCCTTCGACCACCTCGGACGCAACTACAACGTCCGCCACATCTTCGAGCTTGCGCTGTACTTCTTCCCAGTCAGCATCATCCCCCGCCGCTTCCGTCAGGCGGTGCTCCACTACGGCGGCGAAGGCAAGCACGAGGTCATCTGTTCGACGCTGGTGGCGCGTTCCTTCGGCGCCGTCGGCTACCCCGTTCTGCCCAAGGTCACCGTCGACGAGATCAAGGCGCAAGCGAGCTTCTGGAGGCGGATGCTGGGCGGCGACGGCAAGGCCATTCGCGCTTTGTATCGAGAAGAGGATCCGGCGTTCATCACCCCTCGCGACTTCGACCTGTCGCCGTACTTCGACATCGTCAAGATCAATTACGTGACCGAGGCCGGCTTCGACTACCGCCAGATCGAGTGGGCCAGTGAAGAGGACGACGATGGGGGCGACGACGCTCCGGCCGCGGCGACCGCCACAGCGACCGACGTCGCTGCGGAGGTCGAGCCCGCCAAACGTGCGACGGGCTGACTTGCACCGTTCGAGACCCAGGGCGGGGCTCCTCGTCTGGAGCGCAGTGCTGGCATTGAGCGCCGCCAGCGCCTGCGCCCGCCCCGTGGCGACGTCCCCGGCTCCGCAAGGCGTCGTTGCCCCGACGACGTCGCGCGTGCATGTGCTGATGATCAATGGGGGCGGCCGCCCAGCGATCAACTACCGCTCCCACCTTCTCCATGTGCAGCAGTTGATCGATCTCGCGCGCCAGGCCGGCATTGCCGACGAACGGATCACGGTATTCAGTAGCGACGGCGAGGATCCCGGTGCCGACCTCGCGGTGCGGGCGGGATCCGGCGACGAAGACCGCTGGCGCCTGCTCGGCACGCGCCTCTACAGCGACCTGCGCCCGGTACGGTACCGCAGCACGGAGATCGACGGATTCTCGTTGCGACCGGCCACCAGGGAGTCGTTGCGCGCGTGGTTCGTCGATTCGGCCGAGGTGCTCGACGAAGGTGACACCTTGCTCGTGTACGTCACCGATCACGGCGAGCGCAACGACGACGACACACGCGACAACACGATCACGCTGTGGGGCGACGACGAGTCGATCTCGGTCTCCGAGCTCACGGAGCTGGTGCGGGAGGTTCCGTCCGGTGTGCGAATCGTCACGCTGATGTCGCAATGCTTCTCCGGCTCGTTCTACGGGCTGACGCAAGCGCGCACCGTGGCCGGCGTCCCCGACGGTTCCGTGTGCGGGTTCTTCGCATCGACCCGCCAGCGACCGGCCTACGGCTGCTATCCGGAGAATCGCGGTCGCGACAACGTCGGACACTCGTTCTTGTTCTTCCAGGGCCTTGCCGAAACCGGCAGCTTCGCCCGCGCGCACGAGCACGTCGTCGTGCGCGACGCGACCCCGGATGTCCCGCTGCGGACCTCTGATCTCTATCTGCAGGAGATCCTGCGAGCGGAAGCGAAGCGCCGCGGTCTGCGCACGAGAAAGTTCGCCGATTCACTCCTGATCGAAGCCTGGAGCGACCGGGGACGTTGGGAGCGCCAGATCCGCCTGATCGACGCCATCGGCGAGGCGTTCGGGTTCTTCAGCCCACGCAGCCTCGGCGAGCTCGTCGAGCAGCGGCAGCAACTCCCATCGATCGGCGAGCACCTCGATCGCGTCGCCAGTGCCTGGCGCGCAACGTTGGCCGACGCCAACCGGGCTCTCGGATCTCGCTTCCTCGATGCCAACCCCGGTTGGCGCGACGTACTGAGCCGCGACGCTCTCCGTGATCTCGATGCAGACGAGCTCGAGCGCATCGGCACCGAATTGTCGGCGGCGCTCGCTGCCTTCGCCGACGCCGAAGGTGACGATGGGGAACGCCTCTCGACGCTGCACGAGCGCGGGCGCGATGCGGCGGCAGCGGCCTACCGCATGGAGGTGCGCCTGGCAGCCGTGATCCGCATGCGCATGGCCCTATTCGACGTCGCCGGCCGCCTTTACCTGGAGCGCGACGCGTCCGACGCAGAGCGAGCCGCTCACCGCCGTCTCGTCGACTGCGAGGAGAGCCTGCGATTCCCCGCAGGCCTCGCGCTCGCACAGCTCGCCGAGGCCGAGCCGTTCCCATCCCTCGAAGACGATGTCGAGCAAGCCACCGCGGCGATGCCGGCATGGATGGGCATCCGCTTTCGCGCCGTCGAGGACGATGTTCGCGAGCAACTTGGACTCGCCGATGGTGCTGCTCGCGTGATCACCGTCTTCCCGGATTCCCCCGCCGAAACCGCAGGCCTACGCGCCGGTGACATCATCATCGGACCGACGGGCTCGCCCTTCACCGAGTACCGCGAGGTACGGTCCTGGACGATGCTCTCAGAGGTCGGCGAGGAGCGTCGTCTCGAACTGATTCGCGACGGCGACCATCTCGAGCTCGCGCTCGTCCCTGGCCGCTACCCCCTCGAATGGCCCAGCCTCCCCGGACCACCGGCGCTCGGGGACGAAGCACCCCCGCTCGACGTCCTTCCCTATCGCGGTGACGCTCGCGCGGTTGCGACGGGAGGCCCCCACATCCTGTTCTTCTGGGCGACGTGGTGCGCCCCGTGCAAGGCAGCCCTCCCCGAGTTGCTCGAGCAATCCGCAGCCAACGGCTGGCCTGTGATCGCGATCACCGACGAACCGGCCGACCGGCTCGACGAGTTCTTCCGCGCAGTCGACTCGTTCCCGGAGACCGTGGCCATCGACCGCTTTCGCCAAACCCACCAGGCCTATGGCGTCAGCGGCACGCCGACCTTCGTCGTCGTCGACGGCACCGGCCGCGTGCGGCACGTCGGCGCCGGCTACCGGCAAGCGGACGGATTGGGGTTCCCCCGCCTCGAGTGACCCGCCGATGCCGGCCGTTCGTTTCCCCGATCCACGCCTCGCGGACGAAGAGGGGCTCGTCGCCATCGGTGGCGATCTCCGGCCGACAACGGTGATGACCGCCTACCGCTGCGGCATCTTTCCCTGGCCGACCGAGGGCCTGCCGATGTTGTGGTTCTCGCCTGCGGCGCGCGGAGTCCTGCGCTTCGCCGACCTGCATCTGCCGCGCAGCCTGCGGCGGGCGATGCGACAGGCACGCTGGACGTTCACGATCGACCGCTCGTTCGCCGCAGTGATCGACGCCTGCGCGAGCGCACCGCGGCCGGGTCAGGATGGTACGTGGATCACTCGCCACGTGCGCGACGCCTACATCCACCTGCACCGTCTCGGCCATGCGCATAGCGCCGAGGTCTGGGACGGCGAAGAGCTCGTCGGCGGCATCTACGGCGTCGACGTCGACGGCGCATTCGCCGGGGAGAGCATGTTCCACCGTCGCCCGAACGCATCGAAAGCCGCCCTGCTGCACCTCGTCGGGCATCTCTCCGCGAGGGGGCTCGACTGGCTCGACATCCAGGTCATGACTCCGCACATGGAACGCCTCGGTGCCCGCCCGTTGCCGCGCGACGCGTTCCTCGACTTGCTCGCCGACACGCGGGGCCGCGGCCTGGTTCTGTTCGACTGACCCCGTCCGCGCCGTTCAAGCGACGAGGCCGAGCACCGCTGGCTCGATCGCGCGGGCGAGTTGCTCGACGCGTTCGAGGAGCAGACCGAACACGAACCACGCCGGCGCGTAGTCCAACCGGATCAGGCCGTGCACGTGCCAACGCCGCTCGGAGTAGTCCCACGGGATCGATCCGGTCAGGCGCTGGATGAGCCAACCGGATGCGTACTCGACGGCGAAGATCCCGACGGTGTAGACCATGCCGCGCAGCGGCCAGGCGAGGTCGGCGACCCAACCGTGCGCCACCTCGAAGGCGAGGCCGCCGCAAGCGTAGATCGGGAACATCCAGAGGTACGTCTTGCCGGCCAGGCGGGCGTCGACGGGTCGCCGCGCGACCGCCGACTCGGCGGCGTCGGTCACCGCGGTCCAAACGATTTCCGTGCACCAGCCGAAGATTCCGTAGACGAGGAAGCGCACCCACATACGCCGCGTGTAGGCCGTACGGCAGCGGCGTGCAAACCTCGGCGCTCCCGCGCGTCAACCCCACGGGGATGCGCCCCACGGGGGCCAGCCGCGGCTCATCCACCAGCAGTCGTGCAAATCGAGCAGCATGTGCAGCACCAGCCCGAGCCCGACCAAGCGGGTGCGCGGATGGATCGCCAGGGCGACGTACACGGCGATCGGCAGCGGCGTGTGCAGCAGATGCGTGTTGATGCTGCAGCGATTCGGGTCGTAGAGCGGGTCGGCGAGGAGGTGATCGAGATCGACGACCATCGTCGCCAGCATCACGGCCCACGCTCGGCGCCAGCGCGGGCGGAACGCGACCCACGCCACCACCAGCGGTACGACGGCATGCAAGAGCAAATGCACGCTGGCCCGGTCCATTCGATACGCATAGCAGATCGCGCGCCCTGCCCCCCAACCATGTGGTTGGCACCTCGCGGTGATCGAGCTATGCAGGGCGGGTTCCCAAGCCATCCGCAAGGCCGTCTTCCGGTCCCAGAAAGGAGCGACTGCATGCGCTCGATGACCCTGGTTGCTTCGTTGCTCGTCGCCGCAACGGCGTGGGCCGAGTTTCCCTACCCAGCCAACCCCGCCCCGTGCGGCACCGTGCCCACGCCCGAGTGCATCGAGGCATCGGAATTCCACCGCTACCTGAGCTTGCCAGCGAGCGCTCCGCCCGTGCGGCCGAACGACTTTCGCGACAACTGGAAGATCAGCAGCGACACGACGGGCGACCCGGCGATCGACGGCAGCGCACAAGAGCTGTTCGGTGTCACGGGCGCCAGCGTCGACCTTGCCTGGCAGACGACCACCGGCCGACCCGACGTGATCATCGCCGTGCTCGATTCAGGAATTCGCTGGGGCGAGTCGTTTCCCGACCTGGTGAACAAGTACTACCTGAATCGCGGCGAGCTGCCCGTCCCCGAAGGCAGCGTGAACGAGGCCGACGCCTGGGACCGCAACGGCGACGGCGTCTTCAATGTCCGCGACTACATGGCGACGGGCGGCTTCGACGCCGACGGCCGCGTCAGCGACCAGAACGGCAATGGGATGATCGACCCCGAGGACCTGATCTTCCTGTTCACCGACGACGTCGACGACGACGGCAACGGCTACACCGACGACATCTCCGGCTGGGACTTCTTCGAGGACGACAACAACGCGCTCGACGAAGTCCGCTACAGCCACGGCACGGGCGAGTCGCTCGACTCGGCCGCCGAGGCCGACAACGGCATCGGCGGCGTCGGGACTTGCCCAAACTGCATGTTGCTCGAGGTGCGCGTCGGCGACAGTTTCGTCTCCGAGGTGTCCGACTTCGCGCAGGGCGTTCTGTTTGCCGTCGACAGTGGCGCACGCGTCGTTCAAGAAGCGCTCGGCACCATCAACAACTCCGCCTTTGCGCAGGCGGCGATCGACTACGCCTACGAGCGCGGAACGGTGGTCATGGCCTCGGCGGCGGACGAGCAGTCGCGCCACAACAATTTCCCCGCAGCCTACCGCAACACCGTGATGGTCAACTCCGTGACCCGCTTCTTCGACGACGGTGGCTTCACGCAGAGCCCGCCTTCGTATCTCTACTTGAACGGCTGCACGAACTTCAGCGGGCACATCGCGGTTGCGGTTCCATCGACCGCCTGCTCGTCGGAAGCCACCGGGTTGTCGTCCGGAATGGCTGGATTGATCGTTTCGGCGGCCCTCGACGAGATTGCCCGAGGCAACCTCACCCCGTACCCGGCGGGAGACGGCTTCGCGCCCTTTCCGCTCTCCGCGGAGGAGGTGAAGCAGATCATCACCACCACCGCCGACGACATCAACTTCGACGCCCGCGACGACGTCGACCCGCCCCTTCCTCGCAACTACGCCACCGACATTCCACTCCCGGGAGTCAGCCAGTCACACGAACGCTTCGCCTCGATCGCCGGCTTCGACCAGTACTTCGGCTACGGACGCATCAACGCCGCCAGCGCGGTGGAGCGCGTGCGGGCCGGGCGCATTCCTCCCGAGGCGGCGATCGCGGAGCCAGCGTGGTTCGCCTACCTGCGCCCGCAGGCGAGCACCCTCGCCATCACCGGCCGCGTCGCGGCAACGCGAGCCACGTCGTTTCGCTACGTCGTCGAGGTCGCCGGGGGCGTACAACCCGCCGAGGCGTCGTTCGTCGAGGTATTCGCCTCGGAGGAGCTCTCCGAGACGCACGCCGGCGAGCTCGCGCAGCTCGATCTGAGCCAGGTGGCCACGCTCATGCCGAACGGTGCCAGCGGCCCCCCCGTCCTCGACGATGGCAGCCAACGGGGCGACCCGGATCGTTTCACCTTCACGGTCCGCGTCCGCGTCTTCGACGATACGGGCCAGATGGGCGAAGACCGGCGGACCCTCTTCCTCCACGACGACCCGCAGCTGATCGAAGGCTATCCGCGCTTCCTGGGCGCCGACGGCGCCGCGCCCCCCAAGGTGGCAGACCTCGACGGCGACGGTCGCGAAGAGCTGATCTTGGCGACCTCCGAAGGCGAGGTGCACGCGCTGCGCCTCGACGGCAGCGAGCTGCCCGGATGGCCGGTCCGAACCGACCCGATCGAGGTGCACGCCGCATCCGCCGCGTTCGCGAGCGGCGCGGTGCCGATCCCCGACACACCCATCCTCGGAAGCCCGGCGATCGGCGACCTCGACCGCGACGGCAGGCCCGAGGTCGTCGCCGCCGACCTGAAGGGGCAGGTCTACGTCTGGCGCGCCACCGGCGAGCGGGTGCCGGGATTCCCCGTTCGCACCTTGCCGCAGTACTCTCACGCCTGGCGCTCCGAGCGCGACACCAGCACCGAGGAGGGCCTGCTCCCCGACAAGAGCAATCGCAAGAACCGCGACAACCGCCTGTCACGCGGATTCGTGGGCGGTGCCACCCTCGCCAATCTCGACGGATCGGCCGACGGAAGCCTGGAGATCCTCGCGGGCGCGATGGATCGCCACATCTACGCGTGGTTCGCCGACGGCACTCCGGTGCCAGGGTGGCCGGCGATGCTTCGCGATCCGGAGAAGGTCGCCAGCGTCGATCCCGTCACGAATGGGGTCACGCTCGTGCCCAACGCCAACGCCGAGATCGGCACGACGATCATCCGTGTGCCGGCGGTTGGCGACCTCGACGGCGACGGCGATCTCGAAGTCGTCTCGGTCGTCAACGAAGGCTATCGCGGCTTACCGAACGCGATTTTCGACGGCCTCCTCGCCAACTTGCTGGTGCAGTCGGGACTCGTGAACCCCGGAAACACACGAGTCTACGCCCTCCACCACGATGGCACCCGCCACGGACCGAACGGCATCGACCGGGGCTGGAACCCGGATGCATTCATCGACGGCTGGCCGGTGGTGACCGCGCTCGTGCAGACGGACTTGCTGCCCTCGGTGGCCACCGGCAGCAACGGCTCACCCGCGATCGCCGATCTCGACGAGGATGGCAGCCCCGAAGTGGTCACGTTCTCCGCCGTCGGTCCGGTGTACGTCTTTCGTGGCGACGGATCCTCGTTCCTCGGGCTCAACCGCGGGCGCCCGGCGGTGCTGCGCCAGCTGCCCCTCGGCGCCGAGAGCAACAGCGACGACGGCCCGACCTTCGGCGCGCTCGGCGGTCCGGCGATCGCACCGCTCGGTGGAGCCGATGGCGCGCTGGACATCATCGCTCCGACCAGTGGACTCGGGCGCCTGGTCGATGCCGCACTACCCGCGCGCCAGACCCCATCCGACAATCACATGAGTGCCTGGCGCTCCGACGGCGCGCTGCTGCCGGCGTTTCCGCGAGAAACCAACGATCTGCAGTTCTTCGTCGTCCCGGTCGTCGCCGACATCACCGGCGACGGCTTGCCCGAGGTGCTGCAGGGCTCCGGAGTTCGCGACCTGCATGCGGTCGATGGCCAGGGCCGAATCCCGGCGGGCTGGCCGAAGCTGACCGCCGGGTGGACGGTGGCGCCGCCGGTGGTGGCGGATTTCGACGATGACGGCAAGGTCGAGGTGATGCACGTGACGCGCGAGGGCTACCTCTTCGCCTGGCGCTCCGAGGGCGATGCCTGCGGCTTCCATCCTTGGCGTCAAGCGCAGCACGACGAGCATGGCACGAGCAACGTCGCGACGGATGCGCGACCACCGGCATCGATTCCGCAACCCATCGCGATCAGCACGGCTCCCACCCAGGCACGGTTCTCGCTCGAATCACTCCCGGGCGACGACGGGCGATGCGGTGATCCGGCGCTCGTAGAGGTTCGCTTCTCCACCGATCCGATCGTCGACGATGTTGCGTTCGCATCCGCCGAAGTCGCCGCCACGGCTCGTCTGACGATTTCCGAGCTCGGGCCCGAGCTCGTTGCCGAGGACGATCGGTTTGCCGGAAAGGTATGGTTCCTGGCGGCACGCAGCCGCGACGCGGCGGGGAACCTCGCCCGCTGGACGGGCTTCGGTGCCGTCAGCTTTCCTCAGGCGCCGACGGTGACGCCAACGGCGACACCGACCCCATCGGCGACTTCGACGCCGTCGGCGACACCGACACCGAGCGCGACCGTGACCGCCTCCGCGACCGCGACCGCGACGGCAACCCCGACGTCGACGGCGACCGCGACGCCGAGTTCCAGCCCGACCCGCACGCCGACCGTCGAGCCCTCGCCGACCCTTTCGCCGACCCCCGGGACCTTCACGGCCCACGGCGGGGACGGCTGTGCGATCGCATCGACCGCTCGGGCGAAGACTCGCGGCGGCTTGGGTTGCCTAGGATTCGGGATCGCCCTCTTCGGCCTGCGGCGGCTCGGGCGCAGCGGCGCCGGCTGAGCCGGCAGGGTCGACGTCGATCACCACCGCGTCTTCGCCGGTGCCACCCGAGGGGTCGCGGACGGTGCATGTCGCGGTATAGCGACCGGGCTTCGTGTATACGTGCTTGGGGTTGGCCTCGTTGGATTTTGGGCTTGCGTCGCCGAAATCCCACTCGTAGGAGGGTTCGGTGACTTCCTCCATGAGGTCGCACTCGAACTCGACCTCGAGGGGCGCCGGGCCGTCCCAGGGGTCGCCATCGGCCCAGATGATCCATTCGACCGGGAGAGCATCGTCGGCCGCCGGCTGGGCCTGCTCGACGGGCGCGGGTTCCTGCTCCGGCGCCGGCGCCTCGGCGGCTGCCGGCTCCGCAGGCGCTTCGGTCTCCTCCGCGCCCGGGGTGCAACCTGCGAGCGCCAGGGCGCCTACCAGAACCAACCGTCGCGTCGCCTCGAAAGACGTCATGCCTTGCTTCCTTCCCAGGGGATTCCCGGTCGAGCGGCGGTCGGCGCAATCGGCCGACCGCCGCTTACCGGTCAGTCACAATCGAGGGTGATCATAGCGGTTTGGTCACCGGTGCGCACGCCGTTGAACCAGGCGAATCCGCCGACCATGGTCAGCCCGCTGAGATTGCCGGAATCGTAGTCGGCGCACGTCAGCGGCGAGCCGGAGGCGTTCACCGCAGCCGGATTGGGCAGCGGCACGACGCCGCTGCAGGTGCCGCCGATGCAGTCCTCGTTGCTGATGCAGTTCATCCCGGCGTTCGTCGATCCGCCGCTGCAAACACCCTGGAAGTTGATGCGCACGAGGTCCTTGACCGAAGCCGTGGCGGTACCCGTCGTGAACACGACCTGCTGGGTCGGACCGGGCTGGGCCAGGTCGTCGCGCGTGCAGGGAACGCCATCCGCGCCGGCGCTGACCGCGCAGGCGGTGCCGCCGAGGCCGAGACAGGTCGCATCAGCACCACAGGAACCCGGCCCCGGGCACAAGGTCGTGCAGCTGCCGAGTGCGTCGCCGGCCGGATTGACGCACACGGCCGGCGGCAGGATACGCAACGACAACGTCTGCGTCAGGCTGCAGTCGCCGCCCGCGGAGGAGCCGCCGTAGATCACGTCGGTCGCGCCGATGTAGGTTCCCGGATGGCACGGGCCGACGGTGGTCCCGTCGATGCACTTGCCGGGAGCGCCTTGGCAATCGCCTGCGGGGGTGCCGGCACGCACGCAGGTCGCCGGCAGGGCCGCATTGGCGAGATCGACGCCGCAATCGTCCACTGTTGCCGAGCAGGTCTCGTTGCGCTCGGTGCAGTCTTCATCGGTCAGGCAGAAGGCCGACGTCTCCGAGCAGGTTCCGGCGTTGTCGTTGGCGATGTGATCGCGGCAGGTGTCGGGCTCGAAGGCAACGGCGGCGCCGTCGCAGTCACACCAGCCGATGGCGCGGAGCTGATCGATACAGACCGTCGCGTTGGCTCCGGTCAGCGTCGTCGGGCCGAGGCGCGTCGCGCCCGCGAGCGAAAGCGCACGGAACGAGTCGCTGAAATCCACTGGCAGGTCGGTGAGCGCTGCGGGGGCGCGGCAAACCTGGATCGTCGCGGGATTGTCCTGCAAGGCGGCGGTGAGGCCATCGGGCTGCAGCGTCAGATCCGAGGTGCTGCTCAGGTTGCAGGTCTGGGTGACGCAATCCGGATTCTCACCGCCACGGAACGTGCACAGGTTGGGCCGATCGAGAGGATCGTCGCAGTCGGTCAGATCGATCATGGAAGTGAGAACTTCCTGCACATCCGCGGCGACGCTGAACACCTGGGTCAGCGCGAGGTTGGTCTCGCGCATGATCAGCCAGGAGCTCAAGAAGTCTTCGGGGTTGGTTCCCGGGGCGTTGACGCCCGACTCGAGCAATCCGAGCTGGACGAGATCTGCGGAAGTGCAGACCTCTTTGCCAGGCGTGAACAGCTTGCGAAACGACTTGAGCGTCTTGTTCACCGTTCCCTTGCCGGCATCGCCGCCGATGTTGAAGACCTTCTTGAGGTTCTTCTCGCACTTGTCGGCGGTCTTGTCGTCGATGGCGCCCTTCTTCGAGATCGTCTTGCGGGCCGAGGCGGTGCACTTGGAGAAGGCTTTGAAGATCCCCGACCCGAGCTTCGACGACGTCTTGAGCAGCTTCGATTCGCACTTGGCGACGTCGGCGGAGACTGGCTGCGGGAGGGTTGCGGCGAAGAATGTGAGCAGGACGACGCCTGCGGCACGAACGAACATCATTCGATCCTTTCCAGGTGGAGACCCATCCGGGCGTTGCGGCGCACGAGTATGTCTTTGAGTATCGGCCGGCATCGGAAGAACTGTCAACACAATAGTCGCAGCCGCAACACGAAAGCAGTGGATTCGTCGCTGCTCGCAACCCCACCCTCGCACCCCCGGAAAAGTACGTGCACGCGGAGCGAAGCGGAGGCCGCCCCGGGAGGGATATCTGCCTAACGGAGCCCGGGCCACATCGGCCCGTTCGTCGGGCGTCGGTCTCGCCCCGTGCACGTTCCGGCGGCCGGGCGACCGCTGCAGGCGGCGAAATCGCAGCGGCGCGAAGACGCGGTGCGTCAATCCGTTCGTGCAGATAATCGCGTAATTCGTAGAAAAGTCGATTGACACACCTTCGTGGCCCGAACTACATTTCCGCGCATCTGTCGAGCAAAGCGGGGTAGGCCCGCTGAAACGACCGACGACCGTCCGCCCCCGGATGCAACTGCAGGGCTCCGGGGACGCCAGTCGCCTCGCAGACACGCTCTGCCCCCGCCGTGCGAAAGCAGGACGGGGAAGGTGACCGGCAGCGCTCGGAAGTCGGGCCTTGCGAGATGGATGGAGGTATTCACCGTTTCGAGTCAGCCGCGCCACGCGGCGACGAAGGAGTTCTGTTTTATGAAGAGCATTCGTATCCTCGCGGCTGCGGGACTGTTCGCCGCTGTTGCGGCGCCCCAGGCGTTCGCCTGGTCGGGCGACATGGTCAAGTGCACGGCTTCCCCGGGCATCGCGTACGACGTGGTGTTCAAGAAGGGCCTGTCCTGCAAGGACACCAAGAACAAGATCAGCATCAAGTCCAAGGTCAAGAACGGCCAGGGCTTCGATGGCTGCGTCGCCAACCCGGCGGCGCCGTGGGCCGAGTGGCTCGCGGGCAAGTTCGAGAAGCTCGATCCGGCCAGTCTCCCCGACTTCCACCAGGCCGAGATCAACCTGAAGGGGCTGACCTTCGGCTCGTGCAACTTCTCGGGTAGCGACACCTCGGCCGGCGCTTCGGCTTCCGGCTCGGTGACGTTCTTCGACAACGGCACGATCAAGCCGGGCAAGATCTCGAAGATCAAGGGCGCCAAGCTCAAGTTCTTCGGCACGGTCGCCGGCGATCTCGCCACCTACAGCGCCGACGCTTCGGGCCTGATCACCAAGGGCCTCGGGGTCGGTGGCGACATCAGCATCCTCATCGGCCTCGACCTCGCCGCTCCGGAGAACGGCCTGATCGTCGCCTGCAACACGGGCGGCGCCTGCACCGACCCGAACGACCCGAACGACCCGGCCAACCAGAATCCGGTCGAGGTTCTCAAGGTCGTCACCGCCGGCCCGCCGTTCCCGGCGAGCACGCTCACCATCAGCCGCGGTGAGGACGATCCGAACGATCCGAACGACTACGACGCCCTGC
>CALJUJ010000613.1 GCA_937975525.1 uncultured bacterium | reverse complement strand
TCCTTCGACGCCCGCTTGGGGCTGGGCCGGCACCGCGTGGGCCTTCGCCTACCTGGTTCGCAGCAACGCCATTCTCGCGTTGCCGCTGGTTCTCGTGCACGCCTGGCGCTGCGGGCGCAGCGCGGCAGTCGCCCGTCTCGCCGTGCCCTTCGTGGTCGTGGCACTCGGCCTATGCGCGGGCAACGTCGTCGGTGGCGGCGAGCTCGTCTGGTCGACTACCGGCGGCGGCGTCAACCTGTGGCTCGGCAACAACCCACATGCGGACGGCGTCAATCCCTTCTTCGGGCCCGATCAGGCGAGCGTGGACGCCGAGGTGCGCGCGCAGGCCGACACTGCCGCGGCTGCCGATCGCGCCTACACCGCACGGTCGGTGCGCTTCTGGCGCGATGCCCCCGGAGAAGCCCTGGTGCTGGCTTGGAAGAAGCTGCTGTGGACGTTCTCCGCGGTCGAACTGTCGAACAACGTCGCGATCGACTGGAAGCAGGCGCACAGTTGGTTGTTCGCCATGCCGGGGATGCCCATCGGCCAGGGACTCCTGCTCGTGCTCGCTGCGGCGGGACTGGCGCTGCACCGTCGTCGCGGCAACGGGCTCGAGTGGACGCTGCTGGCGCCGCTGCTCATGGCGGTGGGCACGTGCGTGCTCTTCTTCACGAACGCCCGTTTTCGCCTGCCGATGGCGCTGTCGCTGCTCGTGCTCGCCGGCGGCGTAGCCGCCGCCTTGCGCGAGGAGATCCAGCGAAGCGCGGTTCGCACCCGCCGCATCGCCAGCGCCTCGCTCGCCGCCACCGCGGGTGTGCTGCTGGCATACGGCAACTGGTACGGAGTTCGCGACTATCGGGTGCCGCAGCTCGACGTCAACGTCGGAGCGATCGAGCGTGAGGCCCGCAACTTCGAAAGCGCGATCCTGTTTCTGCGCAGCGGCCTCGGCCGCGAGCCACGCGACCCGATCGGCTGGGTCCACCTCGCGTTGGCGCTCGAGCAGGCCGGCCAGGTCGACGCCGCGCGCGAAGCCTATGCGCAGGGACTCGTGCATGTCCCGGGCGATCCGCAGATCGAGGGGATGCAGGAACGATTTCGAAAGCGCAATCCGAGGTGACGCGCGATTCACGAAGATTGAGGCTCGGGCTCGATCCGCCGTCCGGTCGCCCTCCAGGAAGCGCCCGCTGCAACCTTGCCGATACGGGCGCAAGGGAGTTCGTCGACGACGAGGCCTCTTGATTTCGAAAGGTCTGGGAGCGCTTGCGCAGGCCGCTACTTGCCCATGCGTGCCAGCCGCCCGGGCTCGAAGATGCCGTCGTCGAGCAGCTGCCGCCGCTAGAGGGCCGCGTCGTGGCAAGGCCGCAGGCCGCCGGGCGGGGCGCGGTTGAGCTTGACGTTCTCGGCGCACGCCCAGACCATCGAATTCACCGGGATGTACTCGCGATCCGATTCGGAGCCGGCCGGCTGATTGATGCGCGCCAGCACCTGGTAGTTGCTGGTGAGCTCGCCCGACCAGCTGAACTTGCGGTTCCAGGAACCGTCCCAGGACTCGGCATCGATCCACAGCTGGACCTTGCCGTAGAGATAGTACTTGTCCTTCGGCACACCCTCGACGACCCACACGTCGCGCTTGGCGAGCGCCGGCGCCGCCGGCGCCCAGGAGACGCCGCTCCAGCCTTCCACCTGATACCCAGCCGTCGGCGGATTGCGGTCGGTGAGGGCGATCCAGCCTTCCTTCGGAGCCGCCTTGACGTCGATCTCGCCGCGGACCGCCTGCGGGTCGACCAGGCGCAGGGCCGGTCGCTTGCCGACCAGGCTCCAGGTGAAGTCCTCGGGCTTTCCATCGAAGAAGAACCCATCGTCGCCGGAGATGTCGGAGCCGAGGTAGCCGTCGGAGCGATTCGCCGGGCTGACCTGGCGCACGCGACGCAACATGGGTACGTAGGCCCACTGGGAATCACGCTTGCCCGGATCGCGGTAGCGCCAGGTCAGCGAAGCCGTGCCCTGCAGGTCGGCCGGCTCGAGGGCGACGCCGAGGAAGCGGCTCTGCAGGTTGAGCGGGTTGGGCTGGCGATACTTCTCCCCCTGTCCGTCGAAGAACTGAAACCAGCCGTCGGCGATGATCTCGCGGTCGGCGCCCTTCGGCGTCAGCATCGTCACCAAGGTTCGGTTGTAGCTGCTGCCGCCAGCCCAGTAGGCGAGGAACTGGTTCCAGACGATCTTGATCGCCGCCTTCGGATCGTCCGCATCGATCTCGGGAAACGGAATACCGTAGTAGTAGTCGAGCTGCTTGCCGTCCGCCTTGGTGACGATCGTGCCGCGATCGTCGACGTCGAGGGTGGTGGCGTTGCGTTCGGTCGCGGCGGCGAACGCCGGTTCCCAGCGGGTGGTTCCCTGCGGATAGGCGACGATCTCGTTGCGGTAGGCGCCGCTCTTGTAGTGCGCGAGGACCTCGGGAGGCAGCAGGCCTTCGGCGGCGCGCCAGTTGTCGGGGCCGAGGACGTCGCCGACGGCGAGGGTCGGCTCTTTCGGCGCCGTCTCCGCAGCGACCGTTGCGGTCATCGCCAGACCGGTGGTGAGCACGATCACGACACGCATCCAAGCGCACGAACCGAGCGACAGCATCGCCATCCTCCCCGGCGGCGCCGATGCGCCGCAGTTTTCGTAGGTTTCACCGGGCCCTAGCACCCCCTGGCTTGACGAACAAACGTTCGTTGCTGTAGAGCCCGGGCGTCTCGCGACCCCGAATGCCCCGCCGTCAGCCCCTGGAGAAACGATGAGCAGCGCCCCTCGCACCGAGCCGATGACCGCGGAAATGGTCTCGGAGTTCGTCTACAAGCATTCGACGGGAAACGACATCGGCCGCTTCCTGGCGGGCATGAAGGACCAGAAGAAGATCTGGTGCCAGCGCGTACGCGGGCTCGGCGTCGCCGTGCCTCCGGTCGGCTACTCGGAGGCCGACGGAAGCCCTGCCGGAGAGTGGGTCGAGGTGCAGCCGCGGGGCACGGTGACGGCCATCGCCCGCGTCTTTCGCCCGATCGCCGAGCTCCATCCGAGCGACCTGCCGTTCGCCTACATCCTCGTGCGGCTCGAAGGGGCCGACACCGCACTCGCCCACATCGTCGTCGATGATCTCGATCGACTGTTCATCGGCTCGCGCGTCGAAGCCGTGTGGAAGCCGGACGAGGAGCGGATCGGATCGATCCGCGACATCGCCCACTTTCGCGTCATCGGTTGACCCACGAGAACCTGGAGGTGCCACGATGAGCCAGCCGCCCGACGAGCCGGTCAAGTACATCGAATCCAAGATCCACCTACCCTACGACTACGTGGCCGGCGACTACCGCGCCCTCTACATGCGCGCGCTCGCGGACAAGAAGATTCTCGGGTCGCGGTGCTCGGTGACCGGCAAAGTCTTCGTGCCGCCGTTGATGAGCTCTCCGGAGAGCTTCGCGCCGGCCGACGAGCTCGTCGAGCTGTCGGATCGCGGCATCGTCACGACCTTTTGCGTGGTCAACATCCCGGTGATCGGCCGCGAGGTGGAGCTGCCGTACGTCGCGGCTTCGGTCGCCCTCGACGGCGCCGACATCTCGATCTTCGCCATGGTGCAGGAATGCAAGGCCGAGGATGCGCGCATGGGCATGCGCGTCGAAGCGGTCTGGAAACCGGACGGCGAGCGCACCGGCGACCACACGGACATCTCGTACTTCCGTCCCACCGGCGAGCCGGACGCGCCGCGCGAGTCCTACATCAATCGACTGTGAGCCCCGCATGACCCAGCTTCGCAACGTCGCCATCGTCGGCTTCGCTCAGGCGCCGATCGTCGCCCGGGACGAGCACCGCACCGCCCAGGAGATGCTCTATCCGCAGGTGCGGCGGGCGCTCGAGGAATGCGGCGTGAGCCGCGACGACATCGACTACCAGGTCGCCGGCTCGTCGGACTACATCGACGGCCGCCCCTTCGGCTTCGTGATGGCGCTCGACGTGATGGGCTCGTGGCCGCCACGCCAGGATCTGCACGTCGAGATGGACGCCGCCTTCGCCGCCTACTACGCGTGGCTGCGGATGCAGGCGGGCGATTGCGACACGGCCATCGTCTGCGGCTACGGCAAGTCCTCCGAGGGCGATCTCGATCGCGTGCTCAACCTCCAGCTCGACCCCTTCTACCTCGGTGCCATCGGCCTCGACCCGACATCGACCGCGGCGCTGCAAGCCAGCGTCTTCATGGAGCGGGAGAAGAAGAGCGACGTCGACCTCGCCGAGGTCACGGCACGCAACCGGGCCGCCGGCGCACGCAACCCCGATGCGCTCTTGCGCGAGGCCACGAGCCCCGACGACCTCGCGGCGACCGAATGGGTCGCGGCACCGCTGCGCGCCGGCTACCTCGCTCCCAAGGGAGAGACCGCTGTCTGCCTGGTGCTCGCCGCCGAGGGCAAGGCCGAATCCATGTGCGACCATCCGGTCTGGATTCAGGGACTCGACCAGCGCATCGAGATGCAGAACCTCGGCGCCCGCGACCTCGCCGTCGGTGGCGGGACGGAGTTGGCGACGCGCAAGGCGCTGGCGATGTCCGGGCTCGCGACCGCCGCCGACTGCGACCTCGTCGAGCTGAGCGCCGCCAACGCCGCCGAGGAGATGATCCTGTGCGGCGCGATGGGCCTCGACCCCGAGAAGCCGCAGCCGGTGATCAATCCTTCGGGCGGTGCCCTGTGCGGGCATCCCCTGATGATGACGGGTCTGATTCGGCTCGGCGAAGTGTTCCGCCAGCTCTCCGGCCGCGCCGGCGAGCGCGCGGTTCCCGACGCCGAGCGGGCGATGGCGCACGCGACGTCGGGACACTGCCTGCAGCAGAATCTGGTCATCGTCTGCGGCAAGGATCGGAGGTGGACATGAAGCGCCCGGTGGCCGTCGTCGGCGTCGGACAGACCCATCACAGCGCCCGGCGGGCCGACGTCAGCATCGCCGGGCTGGTGCGCGAAGCCGTCGACCGGGCTCTACTCGACGCGGGCCTGACGCACGAGGACATCGATGCGGTCGTCATCGGCAAGGCCCCCGACCAGCTCGAAGGCGTCATGCAGCCCGAGCAGTTCCTCGCGGGCGCGCTCGGCGCGCACATGAAGCCCCTGCTGCGGGTGCACACCGCTGGATCGGTCGGCGCCTCGACGGCGATCACCGCCGTGACGCACGTCGCCTCGGGCCTCTACGAACGCGTGTTGACGATCGCGTTCGAAAAACAGTCCGAAGGCAACGCCATGTGGGCGCTGTCGCCGAGCCTGCCGTTCACGCCGCCACTGGTCGCCGGCGCCGGCGGGTTCTTCGCGCCCTACTGCCGCGCCTACATCGCCAAGTCGGACGCCCCCGCCCACATCGGGCCGATGACCGTGGTCAACGCCCGCGAGAACGCGATGCGCAACGAGTACGCCCACTTGCGCGAAACGGTCACCCTCGAGGAGGTGACCGAGTCGATCATGCTGTGGGAGCCGATCCGCTACCTCGAGACGTGCCCGTCTTCCGATGGCGCGGTGGCGATGATCATCGCCTCGGAGGAGCAGGCGAAGAAGGGGCCGCGGCGCCCGGCCTGGGTCAAGTCGGGCTATTCCTACGCCGAGGCGATGTGGGTCCCCGGACGCGACCAGGTGAGCCCGCGAGCGGGCCGCGACTGCGTCAAGCACGTCTACGACACGGCCGGGATCACCGACCCTTGGAATCAGATCGACACGGCCGAAATCTACGTGCCCTTTTCGTGGTTCGAGGCGATGTGGCTCGAGAACCTGGGATTCTGCGCGGAAGGCGACGGCTGGAAGGTGATCGACCGCGGCGACCAGCGCTTCGGCCGCCACCTGCCGATCAACCCGTCCGGAGGGGTGCTGTGCACGAATCCGATCGGCGCCTCGGGGATGCTGCGACTCGGCGAGGTCGCGCTCCAGGTGATGGGGCGTGCGGGCGAGCACCAGGTCGACGGCTGCAAGACCGCGCTCGGGCATGCGTACGGCGGCGGCGCGCAGTACTTCGCGATCTGGATCGTCTCCTCCGAGCTCTGAGACGGCGCCGCGCTGCGAACGCGACGTGGGCACCGTCTCAGTCCGGGCCGACGTTGACAAACAAATGTTCGTCTTGTTACAGCCGCGACCATGAAGGAGCGTGCAGCCGCGCTTCGTACGCAGGAGCCACGCTCGACCCGCGACACCATCCTGGATAGCGCCGAGCGCCACTTCGCGGAGCGAGGATTCGACGGCGTGTCGGTGCGCGAAATCGCCGCCGACGCCGGCCTCAAGAACCAGGCGAGCCTCTACCATCACTTCCGCGGTAAGCGGGCGATCTACGAAGCCGTGCTCAGCCGCGGTCTGGAGCCGGTGATCGGCCTCGTCGCCGCCAGTGCCGGCGGCCGCGGCGATGTCTTCGCGGGCTTCCTCGACCGCGTCGTCGACCACCTGGTCGATCATCCGCACCTACCGCGCCTGCTCCAGCGCGCCGCGCTCGACGACAGCACGTACCTGCGCGATTCGGTCGGTCGGGTGCTACGCCCGCTCTACCAAGAAGGCATCACGGTGCTCGCCCAGTCGGACGGACCCTGGGAAGCGGACGACTACTTCCACCTGGGCGCCAGCCTCTACCAGATGATCTTCGGCTACTTCGCCAACGCCGATTTGTTCGGTGCGGTCGCCCAGGCCAACCCTCTGGACCCCGAGGCCGTGGCGCGCCAGCGTCGCTTCCTGCGGATTGCCGTGGCGCGGCTGCTCGGCAATGGTAGCCCTGATCGACCGCAACCGGTCCGCTCCGCGCGGATGGAAGGAGAGCCCCGATGAAGATCACCATCGACTACGACCTTTGCGAAGGCAACGCCGTCTGCATGAAGGTCGCCCCGGAAGTCTTCGCCGTCGACGACGAGGATCGCGCCGTGCTCGTCGACGAAAACCCGAGCGAGGACCTGCGCGACAAGGTCGAAGCCGCGGTGCGGCGCTGCCCGCGCCAGGCGCTCGCCCTCGCCGATTGATCGCGCCGCCGCGCCAGTCGAAGCCGACGATCTGACCGGTATGGACCGTCTCCGCGACATCGCCGCGCGCGTATCGAACTGGGGCCGCTGGGGCACCGACGACGAGCGTGGCACCGTCAACTTCATCACCGCCGACAAGGTACGCGAAGCGGCTGCCCTCGTCCGCCGCGGCCAGGTGTTCAGCCTCGGCCTGAGCTTCGGCGCCGAAGGGCCGCAGATCGGCCAGGGCGGTCGCGTCAATCCGCAGCACTTCATGACCGCGACCGCGGGAGTCGTCTACCCGGACTCCCCGTTTCGCTACGCCGACGACGTCGTCGTCATGCCGCTCCAGTGCGCCACGCAGTGGGACAGCCTGGCCCACGTCCACTACGACGATCAGCTGTACAACGGACACCCCGCCGACAGCATCACCCCGTCCGGCGCCACCAAGAACGCGATCACCGCCCAGGCCGCCGGCATCGTCTCGCGTGGCGTCCTGCTCGACTTGGCCCGCGCCGCCGGAACGGATCGCCTCGCCCCGGGCCACGCGATCACGCCGGCGGAGCTGGAGGCCGCCGCCGACGCACAGCGAGTGCACGTCGGCAGCGGCGACGTGTTGCTGATCCGCACCGGCCACCTGGCCGTATTTCGCGACGACGGTGATCGCGTCGGCTACATGCGCACCATGCCCGGCTTGGGGGTCGCCTGCGCCGAATGGCTGCACACCCGTGAGGTCGCGGCCGTCGCCAGCGACACCAACGCCGTCGAGGTGATTCCCTTCGAGGAGCCCGGCACGCCGCTGCCTTTCCACATGCTGGCGATCCGCGACATGGGCCTGACGCTCGGCGAGATGTTCGACCTCGATGCGCTCGCCGCCGACTGCGCCGCGGACGGCGTCTACGAGTTCTTCTTCAGCGCTCCACCACTCAAAGTCACCGGCGGCGTCGGCTCGCCGCTCAACCCGCTCGCGATCAAGTAGTACCCATGCTCGACTTTCTCATCCGCAACGCCACCGTCGTCGACGGCTCCGGCCAACCCGGCGTGCGCGCCGACGTCGCCATCCAGGACGGCCGCATCGCCGCCGTCGGTACGGTCGACGAAGCGGCGACCAAGTCGATCGACGCCGATGGCCTGGTCTTGGCGCCTGGCTTCATCGACCCCCATACCCACTACGACGCGCAGCTCCTCTGGGACCCCTACGCTTCGCCATCCAGCCTGCACGGCGTCACGACCGTGATCGGCGGCAACTGCGGCTTCACCCTGGCGCCGTTGGCGGAGGGCGACGCCGACTACATTCGGCGCATGATGGCGATGGTCGAGGGCATGCCGCTGGCGGCGCTCGAGCAGGGCGTCGCGTGGAACTGGTCGAGCTTCGCGGAGTACCTCGACCGGCTCGACGGCAAGATCGGGCTCAACGCGGCGTTTCTCGTCGGGCATTGCGCCCTGCGGCGCTCGGTGATGGGCGTCGACGCCACCGGCAACGAGGCCGACGCACGCCAGATCGAGGCGATGGCGACGATGCTGCACGACGCGCTCGCCGCAGGCGGCCTCGGCTTTTCGTCTTCGCAGGCACGGACGCACAACGACGGCGACCACAACCCGGTCGCCTCGCGCTTCGCGAGCCGCGAGGAGCTTCTCGCCCTGTCGCGCGCCGTGCGCGAGCACCCGGGCACCACCCTGGAGTTCATCACCGACGGGTGCCTCGACCAATTCAGCGATCAAGAGATCGAGCTGATGGTGGCGATGTCCAAGGCCGCCGACCGGCCGATGAATTGGAACGTGATGGGCGTCTCGGCGCGTGCTCCCGAGCGCCACGAGCACCAGCTGAGCGCCGGCAGCCGCGCCAAGCAGGCGGGTGCGCGGATCGTCGCGCTGACCATGCCCATGCTCGGCGGACTGAAGATGAGCTTCCTCGACTACTGTGCTTTGCACTCGATGCCGGGCCTGAAGGAGGTGCTGAGCCTTCCCGTGTCGGGACGCATGGCCGTCTTCCGGGATTCCGCTTCGCGTCAGTGGGTCCGCGACAAGGCGGAATCGGTCACCGGCGCGCTGGCGGCGCTGGCGCGCTGGGGGCGCTACGAGATCGGCGAGACCGTTTCACCCGCGAACTCCGGCCTCAGTGGGCGCACGGTCGCCGACATCGCCCGCGAGCGTGGCCGGGACGAGTACGAGACCCTGGTCGAGATCTTGTTGAACGACGAGATGGCGACGGCGTTGTGGCCGATCCCGAGCGACGACGACGACGAGAGCTGGAAGCTGCGCTTGCAGGTTTGGCGCGACGAGCGGGCGATCATCGGCGGTTCCGATGCCGGCGCTCATCTCGACCGCATGTGCGGCGCGCGCTACCCGACCGCGTTCCTCGGCAACATCGTTCGCGAGCGCGGTCTGCTGCCGCTCGAGGAGGCGGTGCACATGATGACCGACGTTCCGGCCCGGCTGTTCGGCCTCAAGCAGCGCGGCCGCATCGAGCCCGGCTGGCATGCCGACCTCGTCGTCTTCGATCCGAAGACCGTGGCGCCCGGCCGGATTCATACCAAGCGTGACCTGCCCGGCGGCACCGAGCGGCTCTTCGCCGGCGCCACGGGAATCGAGCGCGTGTTCGTCAACGGCCGGGAGATCGTCGTCGGCGGCAAGGAGACGGGTGAGCTCGCCGGCACTCTGCTGCGCTCGGGACGCGACACCGAGACGGTGCACGTCGCGTCGACGTAGGCACAGATCCTGACCGTTGCACCCGCCCGGCCGCCATCCTAATAGGCACGACAGCCACCGCCGACGTCGCGACAGAGTGTGATGTAAGCGCTGGAGGAGGCAACGATCGGGCATGTCGGATGCTGAGGCAGAAAGGGTTCTGCGCCTCGACGAGGCGCACTTCCGCACCCTCTTCAACGACGCTCCCGTCGCCATCGCCCTCTTCGACCCGGTACACTGGCGCGTGATCGACGCGAATCCTGCGACCGAGGAGATGCTCGGCTACACGCGCGACGAGCTCCGTTCGACCGACACCGTCCGCTTCGTCCACCCCGACGACCTGTTGGTCGACGCCGAGCCGCTGGCGCGCCTGCTGGCCGGGCAGATCGACTCCTACAAGTTCGAACGTCGCTACATCCGCAAGGACGGCGTCGTCGTCTGGAGCCGCGGCAACGTCTCGCTGATCCGCGATGCCGGCGGCGCGCCGGCGTTCCTGTTGTCGGTGATCGACGACATCAGCGACCAGAAGCGTTTCGAAGCGGACTTGCTCGCAGCCCGCGAAGCCGCCGAGCACGCGAGCCGAGCCCGCTCCGACTTCATCGCCAGCGCCAGTCATGATCTGCGGACGCCGATTCACATCCTTCTCGGCTACGAAGAGATGCTGCGGGATTCCACCCTCGACCAGCGGCAACGGGAGATCCTCGACCGTATCGGCGCGGTCACCCGCAACCTCCTGTCGCTGACGAACGACCTTCTCGACTTCACCAAGATCGACGCCGGCCGTGTCGAGTTCGTCCTCCAGCCCTTCGACCTTCGGAGCTTCCTCGATCAATCGCTCGAGCCCTTCGTCCGCAGCGCCGAACAGCGCCAGCTCGCGTTCCGCTGGCACGTCGCCGACGGTCTTCCGCCGACCATCGTCGGCGACGCCAACCGGCTGCGTCAGGTGCTCATCAACCTCGTCGACAACGCGATCAAGTTCACCGAACGCGGCAGCGTGTGCGTCTTCGCCGCGGCCGGCGAGCGGCCGGATACCGTCCGCTTCAGTGGCGCCGACACGGGGACGGGTCTCGAAGCATGGCAGAGCGGCCAGC
>CALJUJ010000612.1 GCA_937975525.1 uncultured bacterium | reverse complement strand
AGGTGCAGCCGGTCATGTCCCACGGTGATACCCGCCTCTTCCTCGATCTCGCGGATCAGCTCGGCGTGTAGCGGCATGCGTCGAGTATCGGCCATCCCTGGGAGGGATTCCAGCCGCGTCGATCGCTGCTGGCCGCGGTGAGGCGGCCTTTTGCGCTTGAACCCCGCCCGCCGCTGCCCCTATGACGGGGCGTGCCCGAACATGCACCGAGCGAGGCCGAGTCGAGCGGGGGGCAGGCGCGGCCGGTCGTCTACTTGATCGACGCGTCGAGCTCGCTCGAGGAGCGACTCCTGCGCGAATGGATCGCCGCGCAGGCGCCTGCGACGCACGCGGCGCCCGAGCTCGTCCGTCTGGCACCGTCGCGTCGCCGCGGCCGCCGTCCACGCCTCGATCCGCGCCTGGAAGCATGTCTCGCTACCGACGAAGATCCTCTGCTGACGCCCTTGCGCGTCGTCTGGCACCCACCGACGCGAGACGGCCGCCGTGCGGTGCTCCTGTCCGACCTCCTCACCTTGAGCGATCCGCGTGATCCCGGCCGCTTTCGCCAGGCATGGATCCACTCGCGCCATCCGGATCGCTGTGCCGTGGTCGCCGGAGAGCCGGCGACGCTTTCAGACCTGCGCCGCCGTTGGCGCGCTGCCGGCGGGGCCGACGCCGAGCTGACGACGGGTTTGCCGGAATTCGTCGCCCGCCAGGCGGCGCTGACGCTCGAGCGCGCCGAGCGCCGCGTTCGCGGGATGCGCTACAAGGTTCCTCGGCTCGTGCACGAGGACATCCTCGCGCGGCCGGCCTTCCGGGGCGGAGTGGCGCGCCTCGCACGCAGCACCGAGCAAACCGAAGAGCGCGTGGCGGCGCAGGCCTCGCGCTACCTGCGGGAGATCGCCGCGACCCACAGTACGTACGTCATCGATCTGCTCGCGCACTTCATCCACTACCTGTACCGCCAGGGCTACGAATCGGCCTTGCACTACGACCGGCAACGGCTCGAGCAGATCTACACCCTGGCGCAGCGGCATCCCGTCGTGTTCCTGCCGACGCACCGGTCGAACCTCGACCACCTGGTCTTGCAGTACGCGCTGCACGAGAACGGCCACCCGCCGAACCATACGGCGGGTGGCATCAACATGAACTTCTTCCCCGTCGGCCCGCTGGTGCGCCGCAGCGGCGTGTTCTTCATCCGCCGCTCGTTCAAGGACAACTTCGTCTACAAGTTCGTCCTCCGCCAGTACATCGACTACCTCGTCGAGAAGCGTTTTCCCCTCGAATGGTACATCGAAGGCGGCCGCTCGCGCTCGGGCAAGATGCTGCCACCGCGCTTCGGCATGCTGGCGTACGTCGTCGACGCATTCCGGCGCGGCAAGAGCGAAGACGTGCTGCTGATCCCGGTCTCGATCGGCTACGACCAGATCCAGGACGTTTCCGACTACGTCGCCGAGCAACGCGGCGCTGCCAAGCAGAAGGAAAGCTTTGGCTGGTTCCTCGGCGTCATGCGCGCTCTGCGCAAGCGCTACGGCCGCATTCACCTCAATTTCGGCGAGCCGTTGTCGATTGCCCGAGCGATCGGCCGCAGCGGCGACACGTCCGAGCTCGACGTGGAAGAGGAGAGCCTGGATCTTCAGAAGATCGCCTTCGAGGTATGCGTACGCATCAACCGCGCGACGCCGATCACGCCGACTTCGTTGGTGACGCTCGCACTGCTCGGGACGCTCGACCAGTGGCTGACCGTCGAGCAGATCGTCGCCGCGCTCAAGAACATCGTCGACTACGTCCAGCGCCGCGAGCTTCCCACCACCGAGCCATTGACGCTCGACCGTGCCGAAACGGTGCAGAGAACCCTCGATGCCCTCGTCGAGAACGGCGTCGTCACCTGTTACGCCGAAGGGCCCGAGGCGGTGTACGGCATCGGGCAGGACCAGCACCTGACGGCAGCCTACTACCGCAACACGATCATTCACTTCTTCGTCGACGGTGCGATCGCCGAGCTTGCCCTCTTGCACGTCGGCGAAGAGCGCAGCGCCGCAGAGCATGCGGACGCCGCCCCGACGGTGTTCTGGGACGAGGCGTTTCGCCTGCGTGATCTCCTCAAGTTCGAGTTCTTCTTCGCCGACAAGGAAACCTTTCGCGCCGAGTTGGGTCGGGAGCTGCAGCTGCACGCGCCCGACTGGGAGGCGGATCTCGCCTCCGGAGGCGGCGAGGCCGCGCAGCGGATCCTGCGGAGCGTCCGACCGTTCAGCGCGCACCGAATTCTGCGCCCCTTCCTCGAGGCCTACAGCGTCGTCGCCGATGCGCTGCTGCACGAGCCGGTCGACGCGACGATCGACGAGAAGGCGCTCGTCGGCCGCTGCTTGTCGCGCGGCCGTCAGTACCGCTTACAGCGCCGCGTTCGCAGCACAGAGTCGGTTTCGAAGGTCCTGTTCGAGACGGCGCTTCGCCTCGCCAGCAATCGCGGCCTGCTGACCGCCGGCGAAGCCGATCTCGGCGACCGTCGCCGCGCCTTCGCGACCGAGATGCGCGACGTTCTGCGACGCATCGATGCGGTCGGCACGCTTGCGGCAAGTCGCTTTGCCGGCTTGATCGATTGAGCCGCGCCGCGGCCCGTGGCTGGACACCGCTCCGTCGTCGAGCCTAGTACTCGGCGGATGAGTGACCCACTGGCGCTTCTCGACGCAACGGCCCAGGCCGATCTCGTACGCCGCGGGGAGGTGAGTCCCCTCGATTTGGTCGATGCCGCGATCGCGCGTATCGAGCGTCTCGATCCCGAGCTCAACGCCGTGATCCACACCTCGTTCGAGCGTGCCCGCGAGCGGGCGCGGGGGCCGCTTCCCGACGGCCCGTTTCGCGGGGTGCCCTTTCTCTTGAAGGATCTCGACGTTCTCGCCGCAGGGGAGCCGATGCACGCCGGCACCCGCTTCCTCAAGGAGGCGTCGTGGATCGCGCCCCACGACTCCTACCTCGTCGAGCGGTTCGCTGCCGCCGGGCTGATCACCGTCGGCAAGACGAATACGCCGGAGTTCGGTCTGAACATCACCACCGAACCGGAGGCCTACGGGGCTTCGCGCAACCCGTGGAACCCGGCGCATTCGACGGGGGGCTCGAGCGGCGGCTCCGCAGCCGCGGTCGCCGCCGGCCTGGTGCCGCTGGCGCATGCCAGCGACGGTGGCGGCTCGATCCGCATCCCCGCCAGCGAGTGCGGCCTGGTTGGGCTCAAGCCCAGCCGCGGCCGCATCTCGATGGGCCCCGAGCATGGTGAGTACTGGGGCGGCCTGGTCATCAGCCACGTCGTCAGCCGCTCGGTGCGCGACACCGCGGTCGCCCTCGACGCCGTGTCGGGGGTGATGCCGGGGGATCCGTACACGGCCCCCGCTCCCCGGCGCCCGTTCGCGGCGGCTCCGGCGGTACCGCCGCACGGCTTGCGCATCGGCTTCGTCCGCCACGTTCCCAACGGTTTGGTGGATCTCCACCCGGACTGCATCGCCGCGGCCGATGCTGCGGCGGCGCTGCTCGCACGGCTCGGTCACGACGTCGAAGCTGCGCACCCGGCTGCCATGGGCGAGATCGAGCCGACGTCCACCCACTTCACGACTCTGGTATGCGCCTGGGTGGCGGCGTCCCTGGCGCGCTGGGGCGACGAGCTGCAGCGGCCGATCGTTGCGGGCGACGTCGAGCCCGCCACCTGGCTGTTCGCCGAGATCGGCCGCGGTGTGACGGCCGAGCAATACATCCGCACGCTGCAGGAGCTGCAGTGCTACACCCGCCGCATGGCTGCGTGGTGGGACGACGGCTTCGACGTACTAGTGACGCCGACCCTCGGCGAGCCACCGCCGCGGCTCGGTGAGCTCGTGCCGCCTGCGGACGATCCTCTCGCCGGTCTCGAGCGGGCGCTGGGCGTGATGCCGTTCACCGCAATGTTCAACATCACCGGGCAACCGGCGATCTCCCTGCCGTTGCACTGGAACGATGCCGGACTACCGATCGGCGTCCAGCTCGTCGCGGCGTATGGACGAGAAGACCTTCTCCTGGATCTCGCGGCGCAGCTGGAGCAGGCACAGCCGTGGGTGGATCGGCGCCCGCCGTTGCACGCCTGACGCGAAAGGCACCGGCGCTCGAGCGCCGGTGCCTTTCGCTCGTGCAATGGCGTGACCCAGCGCGGAGCCAGTGGTGGGAATGGGGCCCGAGGCGCCGCCCTGCTAGAAATAGCCCTCGGGAGTCTCCGCTTTCGTGTTGGCGTCGCCGCGGCTCGGGATGAAGTCGCCGGTGATCATCTCCCGGTATCCCGCGCCCGGGCCGATCATCGGGTAGACGTGCTCGTGCGGATCGACCATGACCTCGAGGAACGCCGGGCCGCTGAAGCGGACGAACTCTTCGAGCTGCCGGCGGACGTCGTCCGCCGCGGTCACGCGGCGGGCGAACTGGAAGCCATCGGCCTCGACTGCCTTGACGAAATCCTTCTTGTGCAGCGTCTTGTCCGAGCCCGAGTAGCGGTTCGCGTAGAACAGGTCCTGCCACTGGCGGACCATGCCGTCGCCCTGGTTGTTCAGCAACAGCACCTTGACCGGAATGTCGTACGTGGTCAGCGTCTCGAGCTCGCCGAGATTCATGCGGATGCTGCCGTCGCCGTCGACGTCGATGACCAGGGCGTCCGGATTGGCGAGCTGCGCGCCGATCGCGGCGGGCAGGCCGAATCCCATGGTTCCCATGCTGCCCGAGGTGAGCCAGGTGCGCGGGCGCTTGAAGTCGATGTACTGCGCCGCCCACATCTGGTGCTGCCCGACGCCGGTCGACACGAATGCCTCGCCCTTGGTGATCTCGTTGAGCTGCGCGAGGACGTACTCGGCCTGGATGTAGGACGACTCGCGGTTCCAGTTCATCGGGTGGCCGCGGCGCAGACCGTCGACGTGCTTCTGCCAGGCTTCGAAGTCGCGCTTGAAGCCCATCTCCTTGCCCGCCTTCAGCAGCTGCGCGAGGCCGCGCTTGGCGTCGGCGATGTGCGACCAGTCGACGAACTTCACCTTGCCGATCTCGGAGGCGTCGACGTCGAGGTGCGCGATCTTCGCGTTGGGTGCGAATTCCTTGACCTTGCCCGCGACGCGGTCGTCGAAGCGCGAGCCCACGGCGATGAGGAAGTCGCAGTCCTCGACCGCGTAGTTCGCGAACGCGGTGCCGTGCATGCCGAGCATGCGCAGCGACAGCGGATCGGTGGTGTCGAAGGCGCCGATGCCGAGCAGCGTGGTCACGACCGGGATCTTGAAATGGCGCGCGAAAGCCGTGAGCTCGACCGCGGCCTCGGCGTTGATGACGCCGCCGCCGACGTAGAGGAGCGGCCGACTCGAGCTACCGAGGAGCTCGTAGAAGTCCTGCGCCTGGGCGTCGCTCATCTTGGTGCTGTGCAACGCCGCCTGGCGCTCCTCGTAGCCGCGCATCGGCAACAGGCCTTCGCCGACGAACGGCTGCTGCGCGAGCTGGACGTCGCGCGGGATGTCGACCACGACCGGGCCGGGCCGGCCGCTGCGGGCGATCTCGAAGGCGCTGCGAATCGTCTGCTCGACCTTGGTCTCGTCCGTGACCAGATAGATCTGCTTGGCGCAGCCGGCCATGATGTTGAAGACCGGCGCCTCCTGGAAGGCGTCGGTGCCCATGGCGACGCGCGGGACCTGGCCGGTGATGAGCACGACCGGCGTCGAATCCGCCTGACAGTCGCGGATCGGAGTGACCGCGTTCGTGGCGCCCGGCCCCGAGGTGACGATGAAGACCCCGACCCGGCCGCTCGAGCGAGCGTAGCCGGCCGCCATGAATCCGGCGCCTTGCTCCGTGGCCGGGACGATCAGCCGGACCTCTTCTTCCTTGGCGTGGCTCTCGTTGAAACGGAAGATGGCATCGTAGGTCGGCAGGATCGCGCCGCCGCTGTAGCCGAAGACCGTGTCTACCCCTTCGTCGGCGAGCACCTGCAGAATGATGTCGGCGTTGGACATCTCTTTGCCCGCCATCGGGTGAGGTCCCGGGGCGGTCTCGCTGGCGGTGGCGGCGCGCAGCGTGCGCGGCGCTTTCGGGTTCGATTCGGCGGAAGCCATCGACGTCTCCTGGGTTCGGAATTCGCAGGACACTAGCGTGATTCTCGCCCGGTTGCGAGTTGGCGGGACGTTCGTGGAATCCGCGTCGATGGCGGTGAGCCGTTGACCGCGACCATCGTCGCTTTCTAGCCTCTGGCTATGCTCGCGTACGTCTTCGCCACGCTCCTGTTGGCTGCTTCCAGCGCCGTCGATCCGCACGTCGACGCGACCGCGCTCGCCGCTACGCTCGAGCCCGACGACGAGTCGGTCGACCGCCGCCTGGCGCGGCAGCGTGCCGAGAACGCCGTGTTGGCCGTCTACGGCCTTCCTCCCGTTCTCATCGATCCCTCGCGTACCCGCGCCCCGGACAGCCTCTTTCCCCTGCTGCACCGCGCCGCCGCGGGGCTCGGTCGGCCGCCTGCGGTGTTGGCTCGGACGCTCACGGCCGATGCCGCGCGACTCGCACTCGTGCCGGCGATTGCGGCCCAACACTTCCGCGCCTTTGCGCTCGACCCGAGTAAGCGCGACGGTGCGCAGGCCGCCCCCTGCCGGCAGGTCGCTCTCTACGTCGGCGTGCACCAGCGAATCGCCGCGGTCCGCCTGCTGCCGCGTGAGCGGCACTGGAGCGAGACCGGGGCGGATCCCGTCGGTCCCGACGACGGGAGCGACTTCCTC
>CALJUJ010000611.1 GCA_937975525.1 uncultured bacterium | reverse complement strand
CTCTTGCACCTGGGTGAGCGACGTTCGTGGCGCGCGCTGCGTGCGTATCGCCGAGTTCCGGCGCAAGAGCGATGCAACTCTTCTCGTGCGTGCCGAATCCCTCTGGGCCTTCGTCGACAAGCACACACAACGGCCGCGCCGCATGCCGCCGGAAATCGCCGAGCGCTTCGACGTCGTCGAGGCGTGACTCAGCGTCGCGCGGAGCGTTTCGCGGATGCTGCCCGCCGCTTGGCAGGGGCCGGTGCCGCGGCCCCGGGAAAGCTCGCGATCGCGGAAACCACGTCGCTGGCGGGATGCACCTTCATCGTGAGGCTGGGGCCGTAGTTCACGACGAAGCTGTTGACGTCGTCGACGCTGTCTGCCTCGAAGATCGCGATACCGCGGAACGGAGGATCGCCGTCCTGCCAGATGTACTCGCCGACGTATCGGAAGCCGCTCGGCTTGAGGTCGTCCCATTCCAGACGCCTGGCCATGGCGGCCTCGAGGGAATCCCATCCGAACTCGTACTCGGCGACGAACAGCATCGCTTCTCCTCCCGCGCGTCCGTGTCAGGTCTTCGAGCCGGCGTTGGCGCCCTTGGCGCCTCGCTTGGCTCGAGACGGCGGCCGCTTGCGCTTCTCCGTGGATTTCCGCGCCGCGGCCGTGCCGGTGCGCCGGCGCGTGGCTCGTCGTTTGGCTTGCGAGCGCTCGGCGAGCCAGTCGGCGGCGGGTCTCCACACGAGCTCCGGGGCGCGTGATCCAGCGAAGACACCCATGTGTCCCCCGGGTACGACGATGAACTCGGTGTCGTCGCTCCCGACGGCATCGGTGATGGCACGGCTTGCGGCGACCGTGGCCACCTGATCGCTATCGCCCGCGAAAGCCAGGATCGATGCCTCGACGTCGCGCAAATTCGCCGTGCGGTCGCCAATGCGCAACTCGCCCTTGACGAGCTTATTGTGGCGCACGAATTCCTTGTAGAATTGGAGAAAGGCCCCCTGCGGGTAGTCGATGAACTGGCCGATCCATTGGTTCATGGCGTCGAAACCGTTCACGTATTCCTCGCTCCACAAGTTCATGAAGAGGTCGCTGTAACGCGTCACGTTCTTCATCGGCGACAACAGCCGGAAGCCGATGCTCGACAAGCCACCGGGGATGTTGCCAATGCGCCGGGCGATGCCCTCGATCTGGTCGCCGCCGTGCTTCGCAACCCAGGCGAGCAGCCCCATCTTTTCGAAATCGATGGGCGCGCCGATGGTGACGATGTTGCGAACGGAAACGTCGCGGTTGGCGGCGACGTGCGACAGAGCGAACAAGCCGCCCATGCAGTAGCCGAGGATGGAGAGCTCGGACTGCCCGGAATCGGTGCGTACGGCGTCCGCCGCCGCCGGGAGCCAGTCGAGTACGTAGTGCTCGAGCGTGACGTATGCATCGGCGGCGTCGGGCTCGCCGAAATCCACGAGGTAGACGTCGAAACCGCGCTGCAGAAGCGCGGCGACCAGGCTGCGTCCCGGGTAGAGGTCGAAGATGAAGGGCTTGACCATCAGCGGGGGCACCAGCAGCACGGGGAGCGCGTATTGCGGCTTGGTCGAGCCGGCCCGGTAGTGACGCACCTCGAGCTTGTCGCGACGCAGAACGACGTCGTACGGAGTCCGGCCGACGACCTCTCGGGCATCACGGATGGCCCACTCGATGCCGTTGACGAAGCGCAGGGCCAGTCGATTGGCCTGCACGCGAGCGACGTGCTCGCTCTGGCGAAGTAGAGATTCGAATACCACGGGGGCAACGTAGGGTCGGCCCGAAATCTTGTCAACGCGCCGCGCCGCGGCGTAAGACCTCTGTAATGCGCTCGATCCTGTCCGTGCCCGTGCGCTTCCCGCGGTCGGTCATCGCGGTCATCGCCCTGCTCACGGTCGGGTTCGGGACCTTCGCCGTGCATCTGCGGGTCAACAGCTCGATCGAGACCTTGTTGCCGCAGGACGACCCGGAACGCATCTACTACGAGGACGTCAAGAAGACGTTCGGCAGCGACGAAGCGGGCGTGATCGCGGTTTTCGCCGACGACGTATTTACGCCGGAGACGCTGCGGAAGCTCGCCCGCCTCTCCGAGGAGCTCGGCTCGATCGAAGGGGTCCGCGAGGTCGTCAGCCTGGCCACCGTGAAGGGCGTCGAGACCGACGAGTGGGGAGCGGTGCGGGTCGGACGCTTGATGCAGGATCCTCCCGCAGACACCGCCGCCGCCGAGGCCCTACGGGACAAGATCCTCGCCAACCGCTTCTATTCCGGAAACCTGGTCTCGGAGGACGCTACGGCGACGGGAATCGTCGTCTTGTTCGAAAACCTCGACGACCAGCAGTTCATCGAACGCGACATCGACGGTCAGATCCGCGCCATCGTCGATGGATTCCGGGGGCCCGAGTCGTTCTCGATGACCGGGATCCAGACGTTGAAGGTGAACGCTGCTCGCCTGATGAAGGAAGATCTGCGGACGTTTCTGCCGATCTCGCTGGTCGTCGTGATCGTCGTTCTGGCTTGGGCGTTTCGAACGGTGCGCGGTGTTGCGCTGCCCCTGACGGCAGTCGTCGTCGGGGTGATCTGGACGACGGGTCTGATGGTCATCGCCGGCAAGGCGATCAATCTCGGCACGCTCGTCCTGCCGCCGCTGCTGATGGCGATCGGGATTGCGTACGCGATCCACATCGTCAGCCGCTACTACCAGGAGGTGCATCCCGGGCGCGATCGCCTCGCGGTGGCCAACGCGACCATGGAGCATGTGCGCCTGCCGCTCGGGGTGGCGGCGCTCTCGACGCTGATCGGCTTCGCGACTCTCACCTACTCGGAGATCCCCGCCATCCGCGATTTCGGCATCTACGCCGTATTCGGAATCGCTGCGATCTTCGTCGTGTCGATCGCCTTGATCCCGGCCCTGCTCGTGCTGCTGCCAGAGCCCCGACGCGGTTGGGCCGGAGGGCGCCGCAACGACGGGATCGCCATGCTGCTGCAGCGCCTGGCGCTGTTGGCGATGCACTACCGGCGCTCGATTCTGTTGCTGGGTCTGGTGTTGACCGCGGTGGCCATCGTCGGCGTCACCAAGATCCGCGTGGAGACGGACTACTTGCAGTTCATCGACGTCGACAACCCCATCCGTGTCGAGAACGCGAAGATCGCAGACCGCCTCGGCGGAACGCAGCCGATCTATTTCGTGGTCGAAGGGGACGGCGAGGGGGCGATCGGGCAGCTGTCGCTGCTGGCCGCGATCCAAGACCTCCAGGAGTTCATCGCCGAGCTGCCCAAGGTCGACGGCAGCCTCTCGATCGTCGACTACCTGACGATCATGCGCGAGGTCCTCAATCCCGATGCCCGGCCGGGACTCCCCGAGACCCAGTCGGAGGTCAACCAGCTGCTTTTGTTCGTCGATTCGAAGGAGCTCGCGCCGATCGCCACGAAAGACCTGACGCGCGCCAATGTCATCGTCGGCACGCGCCTCTCCGGGTCCGCGGAGGTCGGCGCTTTCGTCGAGAAGGTCGAAGACTTCGCCCGCCGCCGTTTTCGGCGCGGAGTGGAAGTGAACGCAACCGGTACGGTCGTGCTTCTGAACCGTTCGGCGGACACCCTGGCACGCGGGCAGGTGCTCGGTCTCGCGCAGGTGCTCGGGATTCTCCTGCTCCTGATGTCGGCGCTGTTCCTGTCGCTGCGCGCCGGATTGCTGTCGCTGGTGCCGAACCTGCTGCCGATCGGAGTGCTCTTCGGGCTCATGGGATGGACCGGGCTGACGCTCAACATATCGACGAGCATGATCGCCGTGATTGCGATCGGCATCGCCGTCGACGACACGATCCACTATCTGAGCGAATTCAATCGGCAGACGCGGGCGACGGGGAGTGAGGAGGCAGCGATTCTCAATGCCGGGCGTTCGGTCGGCCTGGCGATGGTGGTCACCTCGATCGCGCTGAGCGCCGGCTTTCTGGTGGTCTGCGTATCCAATTTCATTCCGATCCGTCATTTCGGGATCCTCGCGAGCACGACCATGGGTGTCGCACTGTTCGCCGACCTGATTCTGATGCCGGCGCTGTTGATGACGGCACACATCATCACCGTCTGGGATCTCCTGTACACCCGGCTCGGTACCCAGCCGCACAAGGAGATTCCCTTGTTCGCGGGGTTACGCCCGTTTCAGGCGAAGATCGCCATCCACATGGGCCTGTTCTCCAGTGCGTTTCCCGGCGACATGCTCACCCGCCAGGGCCACCTTCTCGACGTCCTCTACGTGCTCCTGAACGGACGTGTCGACGTGCAACGGTCGGAGGATCGTCGCGTCATCCGGAGTTGCGGTCGCGGCGAAGTGATCGGCGAGATGGGCCTGGTTCGGCACAAGGCGCGCTCGGCAGACATCGTCGTCGCGGAGGAGACCGAGTACATCGTGCTCGACGCGGCATCGCTCGACCGCATCCAACGACGCTATCCGCGGATCGCCGCCGTCGTGTTTCTCAACCTGACGAAGATCCTCAGCGATCGCTTGGAGAACACGACGAACCAACTCGTGCATGCGACCCATGCCTCCCGGGGACGGTGAGCGGGGCGACGCAGCTCTTGGTCTTGAGCGGGAAATTGGCTAACGCTGTTTCAATTGACCGCCCAACAGGAAAGGGGATGCGAATGATCGCTCGTACAGCGGTGAGGATGACTGTCGCCGTCGGACTTCTCGTCGGAGGAGCCGCCACGCCCGCGCTTGCCGACGCCGAGGCGGCCGCGTTGGTACGCAAGGCCGTCGATGCGTTGCCGGGAGTCCCGTTCGAAGCCAAGATCACACTGACGACCGCAGACGGTTCCCGATACCTCGAGCTCAAGCAGAAGAAGGGCTCGGATGGCACCCGCATGGGCTACCTCGAGGTCGTCGGCCCGCAAGACCTCGCCGGGATCCGACACCTGTTCATCGAGCCGACGAACGGCGACCCGCCCCAGCAGTACCTGAAGCTGACGGCATCGAGGTCGATCGTTCGCGTTTCCGCGGACACCCGCGAACAGCCGTTTCTCGGCTCGACGTTCTACATCGCCGACCTGGTCGAGCCGCCTTTCGACAGCTACGCCTACGAATTCGCCGGCGACGTCGAGCTGCTCGGCCGCTACTGCAAGCTCGTCGAAGGCACGCCCAAGAGCCCGGAAGATGCGCTCTATGGCAAGATCGTCGCCGCCATCGACCCGAAGGAGCAGATCGTCCTGCGCCGGCAGTTCTACGATGCCAAGGGCCAGCTCCTGAAGACCTGGCAAGTCGAGAAGCTGGTGAAGGTCCAGGGGTTGTGGACCCCACTCGTGCAGGACATGCGCAACGTGCAGGAGAACTCGGAGTCGCGTCTCGAGATCACCGAGATCGAGTACAACGCCGACATCGCCGACGAAGTCTTCACGCCCGCCTATCTGAAACGATAGCCATCGCTGGCCGGCACGGATGGCAGCCGATGACGATCCGGGGGCTCGACCGGAGCCCCCGCGCCAGGTCGACAAGCCCTGGGGCTACGAGATCATCTGGGCGGATACCGATCTCTACGTCGGCAAGATCCTCCATATCGAAAGCGGCCATCAGCTGAGTTTCCAGTACCATCGCTTCAAGGACGAGACGATCCACGTCCTCCGAGGCCGCGTGGAGCTCGATCTCGACGAGCCCGCGGGTGGTCGTGGAACCGTGCAGCTGGCCCCGGGCACGAGCTACCGCATACGACCGGAGGTGCGCCATCGACTCCGGGCGATCGAGACGAGCGACGTGCTCGAGGCCTCGACTGCGGAGCTCGACGACGTCGTGCGGTTGGAGGACGACTACGGTCGCGTCGGCACCTGACGGGGGTCGCGATCCACTGGACGCCAGGGAATCCAGACACGGAACGTCGAGCCCTTTCCGGGCTCGCTCTCGACCACGACGCGTCCCTCCATCAAGTCGAGGAATCGGCGGACGATGTAGAGGCCGAGTCCGACGCCGCCGTGCACGCGGGTGTTCGACTGATCGATCTGTCGAAATGGCTCGAAGATCGTCTCCATCGCGTCGTCCGGCCGGCAGCCG
>CALJUJ010000610.1 GCA_937975525.1 uncultured bacterium | reverse complement strand
CGTGGGGCCCAGCTTCCCTGGGCGCGTGACCAATAGATGAACGTCGCCTTGCCCTTGACGTCGTCCTCGTCCGCGAAACCCCAGAATCGGCTGTCGTGGCTGTGGTCGCGATTGTCCCCCAGCATGAAGAGCTTGCCTTCCGGGACCTTGACCGGCCCGAAGTCGTCGCGGTTCGGCATCGAGCTGTAGCGCTTGTCGGTGAAGTGAGCGTAGGCGTCGTCGACCTTCTCGCCATTCACGTACACTTCCTTGGCGCGAATCTCGACGGTGTCACCGCCGACGGCGACGACACGTTTGATCAGATCGATGCGCTTGTCCGAATGATTGTTCTTCTGCGGCGACAGGAAAACGATGATCTCGCCCCGCTCGACCTGGCCCCAGCGCGCCACCTCGTAGCCGACGAAGGGCACCTTGAAGCCGTACGCGAGCTTGTTGACGAAGAGGTGGTCGCCGATCTGGATCGTCGGCAGCATCGAGCCGGAAGGCACCCAAAAGGCCTCGACCACCGAAGAACGCACGAGCAACGCGACGAAGATCGCCAACCCGAAGGATTCGACGTTCTGTCGCAGTCGCGACTTTTCGACACGCTGAGGCGGACGCGTGCCGCGCCTCCCCGCGAGGGTCTTTTCTTCTGCCGAATCGCTCGACGGCGCCATGGACGTGGATCTTGGTGGTCGACCGGGCGCCGGTCAAGTCGGCGCCCCTTTGGGGCCTAGAGTCGCAAGACGCTGGCGAGCCTTGCGGGATCGAATCGCGCACCGATCAAGAACGGCCCGAACAACCCGTACAAGGCGCTCGCCGGGTCGTAGCGGAGCTCGTAGACGATGTCGCGGAAGGCACGCATGTCCTTCGAAAAGAGGGTCACACCCCACTCCCAATCATCGAGCCCCGTCGACGTCGTGATGAGCTGCGTGATGCGGCTCGCGAAGCGGCGGCCGGCGTTGCCGTGGGCAATCATCAGCTTCTTGCGCTCGTCGAACGGCAGCGTGTACCAGTTGTTCGTCTCGCCGCGCGACTTGGCCATCGGGTAGAAACACACCAGCGGATAGTCTTCCGGGATCTGTGGATGGATGCGCGCCTCGGAGTACTTCTGGGTTCGCTTGCGCATCGCCTCGATGCGCTGCCCGAACTCGGGCGTGGCTGGGTCGAGGTTCTCCTGCTCGACGAGCATCTTTGTCCAGTCGATCTCGTTGGTGATGTATTCGCTCGCCTCGGTCAGCGAAAGAAACGAGTACGTCGGCTCGAGGCAGGCGCCGAGCGCGCCCGCGACGATTTCCTGAGTGACCTGTTGCACCCGCCAGACGTCGGGATGGACCACCATCACACCGAAATCGAACTTGGTGACGCCGGCCATCGGCACCAGCTGCAAGTCCGGCTCTGCCTCCCAAGAGGCCAGCAGGTCGCGGAACTCGGCGACTGCCGCGGCGCGCGCGTCGGCCGCGAGGGCACGCCAGCGCGCGCGGTCGATGCGGTAGAAGACGTGCACGACGGCCCACCCTTGTGTCGGCTGCAATCCCGAAAGTTCCTCAGTCACCGTAACCTTCCTCGACTCGCCTCGGCTCGAGCTTGCGCCACGCCAGCGGCTCGTCACGCAATCGGTCGGCTCCGCCGCTTGACGCGGCGCGGCCGCCTCCACAGAGTTAGTGCAGCCGCGGCAGCGGCGCAACGACGCCCATGCCGACCACTCGATCCATCCACATCGACCGACTCGCGTATGGCGCGCACGGGGTCGGCCGCATCGACGGCAAGGTCACCTTCGTCCGCGGCGTAGTGCCGGGCGAAGATGCCGAGGTCGTCGTTCGCGAGGAGCACGACCGCTATGCCTATGCTGACGTCGTCCGCCTGGTCACGACGGCGCCGGAACGCAGGGACCCTCCCTGCCCGCATCTGCCACGCTGCGGTGGCTGTCCCTGGCAACACCTCGATTACGCCGCCCAGTTGCGCGCCAAGGAAGCCAACCTGAGCGAAGCTCTCGCACGGATCGGCCATTGGCACGATGCCCCCGTGCGGCCGATCATTCCCGCGCCACACGAGCTGCACTACCGCGGCCGCCTCAGCCTCCGCGTCGACCAGGGCAACATCGGATTCTACGCGGCCGCATCTCACGACTTGGTCACGATCGACCGCTGCCTGCTCGCAGGCGATCCGGTCGATGCGGCGATGAGTGCGGCCGCCGATCTGGTGCGCGCCCTCCCCGATCACGTGCGGCGCATCGAGATTGCAGCATGCGAAGAATCAGGCGCCGTCGTTCTCGTCGGCGAAGTCGAGGGACCGCAACGGCCACGCACCGGACCTATCGTCGAGAGATGGCTCGTCGCCCAGCCGATCGCAGGGGTCACGCTTCACGGTCGCCGCTGGCGGCGCAGTTGGGGGACCTCTCATGTAGCGGTACTGCCCGAGCCGGGAGTCAAGTTGACGGCATCCGCCGGCGTCTTCACCCAGGTACACCCGGCCGCCAATCGTGCACTGGTCCGGGAGGTGGTCGAGTTGGCGAATGTGTCGGCCGAGTGCCGTATCCTCGACCTCTACGCGGGGATCGGCAATCTCACCATTCCCCTGGCGCGCCGCGCGGGCCACGTGACGGCGGTCGAGCAGGACCGACACGCCGCCGCGAATGCCCGAGCGAATGCCGCGGTCGCCGGCCTCGACAACGTCGAGGTGCGTTCTCAGACTTCGCGCGCGGCTCTCGGGGAGCTCGTCGCCGCGGGCACACGTTTCGACACCGTCGTCCTCGACCCGCCGCGCAGCGGCGCGGCAGACGCCCTTGACGCGATCGTGGCGCTGGCCCCCGAGCGCATCGTCTACGTTTCGTGCAACCCGGCGACGCTGGCCCGAGACGTCGCGCGCCTGCGGAAGGCCTTCGACTTCGATGTCGTCCAGCCGATGGATCTCTTTCCGCAGACGTACCATCTGGAAACCGTGGTCCGGGGCCACCGCCGCCGCGCCCGCGGGTGACCGGCGACCGGCGGTGGCCGCACGCAGCACGCAACGGATCCGGGCCCGGGCGCCTCGACCATGCGCGCCATTGCGCTTTCGTGCCTTGCTCGCCATGGGGGCGTGTGGCATCAATCGCGCATCTCCGAACGGAGTCGTCGTCATGCCGAAGGCCACCCCCAAGAAATCCCGCAAGTGGAACATCACGATCATCCCCGGCAAGGGTGTCGGGCAAACGATCAACTACCTGATCGAGGATCGTGACCAACTCGAGTGGCTGGTCGCCGTTGGGCGCAACAAGAACGGCGAAATCTACTTCTACGACACCGGCGGCGACATCATCGAAGACCTCGGCGCGCTCGAGTATCTGAAGGAGCGCATCGTCCGCTCGCACCTCGGCGAAGATCCCGAGTAGGAGGGAGCGCGCGCCGACGCGCTCCCGTCACCGACCATGCCCCGTTCAGTCGCCGTCGCCCTCTGCCTGTCGTTGGCCTTCGCAACGACAACCCACGCAGCGCAGGGCGAACGAGGCGTGGTAGCAGCCGAGCACGCGCTGGCCTCCCGCGTGGGTCTCGAGGTGCTCGAGAAGGGCGGGAACGCGATCGACGCCGCCGTCGCCACGGCCTTCGCCGTCTGCGTCGTTCACCCTTCGTCCTGCGGCATCGGTGGCGGCGGCTTTCTGGTCGCCTATCTCGCCGACCAGAAGCGAGCCCTGGCCCTGGACTTTCGCGAAACCGCACCACGAGGAGCGCGCCGCGACATGTACGTTCGCGACGGCAAGGTCGACCCGAAACTGAGTCGCTCGGGGGGACTCGCCGTCGCGGTGCCCGGTGAGGTACGCGGCCTGGCCCAGGCGCTCGAGCAACACGGCACGATCTCGCTCGCCGCGGCGCTCGCCCCGGCGATTCACCTGGCCCGCAGCGGCTTCCCGGTGAGCGCACACCTCGCACGGGCAATCGCCCGCAATCGCGACGAGATCGCACAGCGTCCGCTCCTGGCTCGCCATCTTCTCCGGCCGGACGGAACGGCGCATCGGCAGGGGGACGCGATCGCCTTCCCCGAGCTCGCGAAGACCCTGGAAACGATCGCGCGCGACGGACCCGACGCCTTCTATGAAGGCACCATCGCGGCGAGCATCGCCAAGCACGTGCGCGCCGCGGGCGGGATCCTGACCGCGGCCGATCTCGCCGACTACGAGCCCGTATGGCGCGAGCCGCTGGCTCTCGACGTACGCGGCTACCAGGTTCTCACCATGCCGCCGCCGAGCTCGGCAGGCGTGCTGCTCCAGGTCATGGGCATTTTGGCGCCGGACGACCTCGCTGATCTTACGCCAAGTTCGCCCGCCTACGCGCACCTTTTGACCGAAGCGATGAAGCATGGCTTCGCCGACCGGGCACGCGTGTACGGCGACCCCATGGGCGGCAGCGACGGGATCGCTGCGCTCCTCGCGCCGGAGAATCTCGCCGCGCTGCGAAAGCGCATCGCCGACGACGCCGTACGTGCCCGCGACGACTACGGCAGCGCCGCGGCCGCGGCGCCGCCACCGACGGACGGCGGCACGGCGCATCTCTCGGTCATCGATCGTCACGGCAACGCCGTGGCCTGTACGACGACGATCAACACCGCCTTCGGCTCGATGGTCGTGGCCGGCGAAACCGGAATCATCCTCAACAACCAGATGGACGATTTTTCGGCCCAGCCTGGCGTACCAAACCTGTACGGCCTCGTCGGCGCCGAGGCGAACGCGATCGCTCCCGGAAAGCGGCCACTCAGCAGCATGAGCCCGACGATTCTCACGCGCGGCGACGCCGCCGTCGTCGCCGCCGGCGGCTCCGGAGGCCCGCTGATCATCACGGCAACGTTGCAGTCGATTCTCAACGTCATCGTGTTCGGCATGGACGCCGCCACCGCGGTCTCTACGCCCCGGCTACACCATCAGTGCCTACCGGCCATGCTGGCCGTCGAGCCGGAGATCCCGGAAGC
>CALJUJ010000609.1 GCA_937975525.1 uncultured bacterium | reverse complement strand
GGCGGAGACGCGGCCCAGAACCAACATCGCGACGGGTCGCATGTCGCTTGCAGCTGAAGTCGCGACTCGAGTACGCGGCGTTCCTCGTCGCCCAGGCGGTCCTCGGCCTGCTGCCGCGTCGCTCTGCGCTCGCGGTCGGAGCGGCGGCAGGCCAACTGCTCTGTTGGGTCGCGCTGCCGCTGCGCCGCGTGGCCATGACCAACCTCGCCATCGCCTTTCCCGACATCACCGACCATGAACGCCGTCGCATTCTCGCCGTCAGCTGTCGCAACCTGGGACGGGTGGCTGCCGAGTTCTGCCAGCTCCGCCGACTCCGACGCGAGACGCTGGATCGCTACGTCGCGATCCCGGACCGCGAAGCGTGGCAGCGGGTGATCGAGCAGGCGGGGCAGCGCGGCGCCATCATCGTCACCGGCCACTTCGGCAACTGGGAGCTGCTCGCCTACGCCCAGGGGCTGCTCGGGCACCCGATCACCTTGGTGCACAAGCCGATGCGGAATCCGTGGGTCGACCGTGCCGTCGTGCACGCCCGTGCGCGGGCCGGCACGCGATCCATTCCGAAACGTGCCGCCGCGCGCGAGGCGCTGCGCACGTTGCGCGATCACGGCATGCTGGTCATCCCGATGGATCAAAACCAACGGGGCCACGAGGGCGTTTTCATCGACCTCTACGGAATTCCCGCGTGCACCAACCCGGGAGCCGCGCGCTTGGCGCGCCACACCGGAGCCGCGCTCGTGCCCGTCTTCCTGGTACGCGAGGGTGAGTCTGCACGGCATCGCGTCGAGATCCTGCCGATGATCGAACCGAGCGATTCCGGGGCCCCCGACCGCGATCTCGTCGCCACCACCCAGGCGTGTAGCGACGTCGTCGCCGACATGGTGCGGCGCCACCCCGAACAATGGATCTGGTTTCACAAGCGCTGGCGCACTCGCCCGGAGGGCGACGCCGAGATCTACTGAGCTCGGCTCGAGGGGGCCTCGCGACTCAATCTTCGTCGCGGACGAGCAAGCCGACGGGAAGTGATTCGTCGAGAATGCGCGCCCGCTCGGAAGCGGCTAGCGGCACGTGCTCGGTCACCAGGCGCGCAGCCCGATTGCCTTGGGGTAGCGACGATACGGCGTCGGCGATACGCGCGCGCAGTGCGGTGTCGAGGTCGCGGTCGCGGTCGCCGACGCAGCGGCCGATCTGCGCCAGGGCAAAGCCCAGAGCGGGCTTGCGCGGCCCCTTTTGCACCAGCGCATCGGCCCAGCGCTCGGCGTCGCGGCGGGCAAGCGCTTGGTTGATCGGTCCGTAGAACGGCGCGCGCGCCCCGAGTCGTCCGAGCACCCAGAGGTCGAGGTCGCTGGCCTTGCCCTTGACCACCTGATCGACCAGCACGTCCCCCAACTCGCGTTTGACGTCGGGATTGAGGCGCTCGCAGCTGGCCATCAGCTGCCAGAACTCGCGCACCTCCTGCGGGCTCGCCTTCACCTTCGTCTTCGCTTTCGCCTTGGCTTTTGGAACCAGCACCGGCGCCACCTCCCGGTACATCTGAAGCTGCTGCTGCTTGTCGAGGCCGCCGGCGATCCGCTTCCACAGGCTCGCCCATTCCGAACGAACCTGGACCGCCCGTGGAAAGCGCAGGCCCTCGGACCGCATCCGCCACAATTGCTGGACGCGCCAGTCGTCGAGCTCGGCGCCGAATCCCGGACGCAAGAGGAAACCGCAGAGATTCAGCCAACGCGCCTCGTGAGCCTGGCTGTCGAGTCGTCGTTCACGGCCTTCCCAGAGGACGTCCCAGAGGCGGCGAATCGCGGCCAGGGGCCATGCATCCTTGCCGGTGCCGATGGCCTCCTCGAGCGAGCGCGTGAGTGGCAGTGGATCGCCGGAGGTATCTCCTGCTGCGGGAAACACCTCGCGGATGAGGGCCTCGGCTGCGTCGAGCTGGGCCTCCGAGACGACGCTCTCCGCTCCCCCGTCGGCGCCGCCTCCGTCCTCAGCGGCCGCGCTGCCCTGGTCGCGAAGCTGAAACTGCAAGCGCCAACGGTGGTCGGTGGCGCGCGAGTGGCACCAGACCTCGAGAGTGCCGACTTCGGTGAGTCGACTGACGATCGTCACCGGAATGCTGCGCGCTTCGAGCTTCTTGCCGAAGCGAAGCACCGTTCGAATCGGCGGGAGAACGCTGAGGCTATCCGCGTCGGCGACGGTCACCTGGCCAGCGTGGTCGCCGAGTCTGGTGCTCGACATGTACAAGGGGAACTCGACGGCGCGGTTGGCGACGACCTCGAAGCTGGGCTGCTCGACCTCGATCTCCTCACCCTCGAGCATGCCGCGGTGAGCGATGCAGAGAACCGATACGTCGTCGTCGTTTCGTTCCTGCGCGACGCCGACGTAGTAGGCGCGCGGACTGCCGCCACCGATGCGGATGCCGCGGCCGCGGCGCACCAAGCCGTAGTAGGCGGCGCCGCGTGCGACCGCGAGATCGAGATCTTCGCTATACAACACACGCGGGGCTTGCCCGGTCCACTGTTCGAGAAGCTCTTGCAGGCGTTGACGCAGCACCGTCGGTTTGAGCGCTCCGCCGTTGAACAATACCGCGTCGGGATGGCCCAGGGGTGCTTCTGCTTCGGGAGGAACGTCGTCCCGATGCCGGGCGAGAAAGCTCGCTAGGTGGCGTGGGATCTCCGGATCCGAGGCGAAGGGCAGCCCCCATTCCTGCAGGGCCGTGCGGCTCTCGGTGCGCGGCGTCGCATCCACTTCGGCGCGGCGGAAGAAGCCGTCGAGCACCAGGTCGCGGACGTCACGCTGCGACAGCGTTGCGCGCACCGTACCGCCGACGACGGCGCCGCCGCGGCCGACGAGTCGGATCTCCGCTTCGTCCGGCGCCTCGGGGCCGAGGAGGGACTCTTTGGCGGCACGACAGAGGTTGGTCAGCTGGTGCCAGCGCTGCCCGTCGAGCTTGGCGCCCAGGTGGGGTTCGACGAGCCGTGCCAGGGCGACGTCGACGTTGTCCCCCCCGAGCAGAATGTGGT
>CALJUJ010000608.1 GCA_937975525.1 uncultured bacterium | reverse complement strand
TGCGTGCGGAGCGTGGCTCTTTGGTGGTGACCACGGATGCGCTCGTGTGTGGGATCCACTACCGAGCGGAGTGGCTCTCCGAGAGGCAGCTTGGGCGCAAGGCCTTCCTCGTCAACGCCAGCGACATCGCAGCGATGGGGGCGCGACCAAGGTGGTGTCTCGCCAGCCTCGGCGTTCCGGGCGAGACCGATCGAGACGACCTGCTCGACATGATGCTCGGACTCCACGAGGCGGCGGCTGAAAACGGTGCCTGCATCGTCGGCGGCAACGTGGCCCGCAGCCGAGATCGATTCATCTCGGTGACGCTCATCGGGATCGGCGGTGCGTCTGCGGTGAGCCGCAGCGGGGCGCGACCGGGGGACCGCATTCTCGTCAGTGGTCCCCTCGGAGGGGCGGCCGAGGCGGTTCGGCGCATGCTCGAGCGACCGGGACGCCCGCGGCGATCGCTCGCCGTCGATGCCTGGCGGGAGCCGCCGGTGCGCACGGAGCGGGGGCGTCGACTGGCGCAGTCGCGGCTGGCCTCGGCCATGATCGATCTATCGGATGGGCTCATGCAGGATCTCGGACACCTGTGCGTCGCCAGCGACGTCGGCGCGGAGCTCGACGTTGCGGCGATTCCCGTACATCCCGGCGTCCGCGGGACCCGAAAGGAAGCGCTGGCGACCGCCGTGAGAGGCGGGGAGGACTACGAGCTGCTGTTCACCGTGCCGGCGCGACGCATGCGTGAGGCCTTGGCTCTCGCGCGGGAGCTGTGTGGCGCGGCCGCCGAGGTCGGAATGATCGTCGCCGGCTCGGGTATCCGTTGCAGCGACCCTCGTTGGCGAGGGATTCTTGACGCAGCCCCGGGCCACGATCATTTTCGAGCAAGGTCGGAGCCGGCGCGGTGAGCCCGGTGCCGAACGCGTAGCGAAGGGAGCGACGAGACGATGGACCCCAGCCGCTTGCTCGAGCTCATGGTCGAAGTCCAGCAGGGCGTCACGAGCGCCGAGGATGCTCTCGTTCGCTTGCGGACGCTGCCTTTCGACGATCTCGGCTTCGCCAAGGTGGACCATCATCGTGCCCTGCGGACGGGATTCCCGGAGGTCGTCTTCGGCGAAGGCAAGTCGTCGGAGCAGATCGTCGAGATCGTCGGAGCGATCGTCGCGCAACGCCAGAACGCTCTCGTGACGCGGATCGATGCGGGCAAGGCTGCCGTGCTGCTCGAAGCTTACGCGGAAGCGCGCTACTCCGCAGCCGCGCGCTGCGCGAGCGTGGTCATGGATCCGCCGGCGATCCGCGGGCGGGGCGCGATCGCCGTGGTGGCCGCGGGAACCTCGGACATCGGCGTCGCCGAGGAGGCCGCGCTGACGGCGGAGCTCACCGGCAACGAGGTCATGCGCATTCACGACGTGGGCGTCGCCGGCATCCACCGCTTGTTCGCCCACCGCGAGCGAATCTCGTCCGCCAGCGTCGTCATCGTCGTCGCTGGGATGGAAGGCGCGCTGCCGAGCGTCGTCGCCGGCCTGGTCGACAAGCCGGTCATCGCCGTGCCGACCAGTATCGGCTACGGAGCGAGCTTCGGCGGGTTGGCGGCGTTGTTGGCCATGTTGAACTCGTGCGCGGCCGGCGTGACCGTCGTGAACATCGACAACGGATTCGGTGCGGGCGTCGCGGCCAGCTTGATGAACCGAGTCTGAGCCGTCGCCCGCGACGCTCGATGCTGGATTGACAATTCTCGTAGCGGCGTACGACAAGAAGCCGTGAAGGCGAGGACACGATACGCGCGCAGTGGCGACGTGCACGTCGCGTATCAGGCGCTCGGGGACGGCCCCGATCTGGTCTTCGTCCCCGGTTGGATCAGCCACGTGGAGGTTGCCTGGGAGGTGCCGCCGCTCGCGGACTTCCTGAGCCGCCTCGCCCGCTTCGCGCGGCTCATCCTGATCGACAAGCGCGGCACGGGTCTTTCCGACCCCTTACCTCAGCATCGGCCGGCGATGCTCGAGGAACGCATCGACGACGTGCGGGCGGTGATGGACGAAGTCGACAGCGACTGTGCGACGCTGCTCGGTGTGTCCGAGGGGGGGCCGATGAACGTGCTGTTCGCGGCGACCCATCCGGAGCGCACCGCCGGTCTGGTTCTGTACGGTACGTTCGCGCGGGTGATCAACGGCGATGGCTACACGGCGGGTGTGGCTGCCGACGTGGCCCGACGCAACCTGGAGGTCGTGCGGAATACGTGGGGGCAGGGCTACATCGCCCGCTACATCGGGCCGAGCTTCGCCTCCGATCCGGCGATGGTCGAAGCCTTGGCGCGGTACGAGCGCATGGCCGCGAGCCCTGGGGCCGCGGTGGCGCTTCTGGAGTTGAACGCCGACGTCGACGTTCGCGACGTCCTGCCCTCGGTGCAAGTTCCGACGTTGGTTCTCCATCGCGATGAGTCTTTCGTGCCCATCGCGAGCGGGCGCCATCTCGCCGAGCGGATCCCCGGGGCACGATTCGTCGAGGTATCGGGGCGAGATCACCTGTTCTTCGCCGAAGACTACGAAGAGATCGTCGGCGAGATCGAGGAGTTCGTGACCGGGCGCCGGGGCGGGTCGGAACCGGACCGGCTGCTGACGACGATCGTGTTCACGGACATCGTCGATTCGACGCGGCGCGCCGCGGAGTCGGGCGATCAAACCTGGCGGCGCCTGCTGGACGCGCACGACGCCTTCGTGCGGCGACAGCTCGAACGCTTTCGCGGTCGCGAAGTGAAGAACACGGGTGACGGGTTTCTGGCTTGCTTCGACGGCCCCGGGCGGGCGGCACGTTGCGCTCAGGCGATCGTCGACGGGGCGCAGCAGCTGGGTATCGCCATTCGGGCGGGCGTCCACACGGGTGAGTGCGAAATGCGAGGTGAGGACCTAGCGGGCCTTGCCGTGAACACGGCGGCTCGCATCATGGCGCTTGCGGGAGCTGGCGAGGTGTTGGTGTCGAGCACCGTCCGCGATCTGGTCGCCGGCTCGGTGCTCGATTTCGAAGACCGAGGCGTACACGAGCTGTCGGGCGTGCCGCAGGCGTGGCGGCTGTTCCGTGTGTCAGGCGTCTGAGCAGGCGCTGGCGGGTCGCGCGTGAGGGAGGCGCTACGAGGCCACTGGTGCGTTGGGCGCGCCTTTGCGGCCGCGTTCCCAGGCTGCGCGGGGCTGGTAGGCGTTCGCGCCCTCGAGTTCCGCTACGGGCCAGCTCTGCGAAGCGTGGGCGTGTTCGGCGGGACAGCGTGGGTCGCCGCAGTGCACGTCGGCGACCGTCGCCTGATCTCCGGCGAGCTCGCGCACGACGCCATAGCGCGGGTAGGGTTCGAAACCCGGGAGCGTGACCAGGGTGCCAATCGCGATCTTCATGCGCCTTCTTGTACGCACGCCATCGCGGCGAAGCAATGCGCCGAGCTCGGCGATCGCGTTGAACGCGCCGAGTCGAGCGGGTAAGTTTCGCAGCCAACGAGGACGACGATGAGTGACTCCAGCCCGGAACCAGAAGCACCGATGCAGCCAGCGGCCGATACAATGCCGCGCAGCGATTCCGGGGACTTCCTGGCCATGGAGGCGTCGCTCGGGCCGCAGCAGCGACGCCTACACCAGGGCCGTGTCGGCGTCGACGGTTTCCACCGTGGCGGGTTCGACGCGAAGCTCGAGCGGGAGCGTCGCTATGGGGAGGTGTTCTCCTTTGACGAGCACGCGGGCGGGTGCTTCCTGCAAATCGAGCTTCCCCGGACGCTGCCGGATTCGGCCTGCGCACGATCGCTCGAAGTCGCCGGGAAGGCGCCTCGATACGCGTGCTCGGCAGAGGTCGTCGGGACCCTGTTGATCGCCCGGGGCAGCCTCGTCGATCCGCAGGTGCGCAAGGCCGCGGCCGTGTCGTCCGCCTTCCCGCCGGACTTCCAAACCGAAGTCGAGCTGCCCCGGGCTTCGGGCTGGCGCGTCGCGTACCGTGTCGCGGAAGGGCGGTTCGAGGTCGCGGCGCTTCGGGAGTGATGCGATGCGGACCAAGATTCTGGGATTGGGGCGCCACCTGCCGCCCGTTGCCGATGCTCGAGGGGTGAGCCGGCCGATCGCGGCCGACCCCGTCGGACCGTCAGCGCTCGCCGCCGTCGCCGCGGGCCAAGCGCTGGAGGCAGCCGGTCGCTCCGTGGCCGACGTCGACTTCCTCGTGTTCGCGACGGCGACGCCCGACGTGACGTTTCCCGGCGCCGGGTGCTACCTGCAGGATCGACTGGGGTGCGACACCGTTGGCGCCCTTGATGTACGCGGGCAGTGCACCGGGTTCCTTTACGGCCTCATGGTCGCCGACCAATTCATTCGTACCTCCACCTACGCCAACATCCTCCTGGCCGGCGCCGAGGTGCATTCCTCCGGGCTCGACTACGAGGGCGACCCGGAGACGGCCGCACTGTTCGGCGACGGAGCCGGTGTCGTCTTGCTGGGGCCGGGAGACGAGGGCGGGTTGCTGGCGATTGATCTCCACTCCGACGGTAGTCGCTACCGCGACTTCTGGTGCGAGTACCCTGCCAGCCGGCAACACCCGGTGCGGTTCACCGCCGAGAACCTCGCCGCCGGTGGGCACTTCCCGAAGCTCGATCGGCCCGCGCTGCAGCGTGCCGGCGCGGAGCAACTCGAATCGGCCATGCGTCGCGTGTTGGCTGCAGCAGACCGCAAGATCGAGGCGATCGATCGCTTCGTCGTCTCGCACGTGTTGCCGGACGCTGCCTGCGCGGCTGCCGCAGCGCTCGGCATCGACGAAGCAGACTTGGTGGTGCCGTCGCAGCGCTACGGTCACATCATGGGCGCCGCGTTGCCACTGGCCCTCGCGGACGATTGGCTCGACGGTTCCGTCGGGCCCGGCGCGACCGTGTGCCTCGCGGCGGCCGGCGCGGGAGAGACCTGGGGGGCGGCCGTCCTCGAGCTGTGAAGGAGATCTCATGCGGCAAGCGAGAATCCTCGGCGTGGGGCGGTTCGTGCCGCCGCGCGTGGTCCACAACGACGACCTGTCCAAGGTCATGGATACCAATGACGAGTGGATCCAGCAGCGGACCGGCATCCGGCAGCGGCACTTCAGCGACGGCGATACCGGAGCGTCGGACATGGCCGCGGAGGCGGCGCGTCAAGCGTTGGACCGTGCTGGGATCGGGCCCGCCGACGTCGACTGTGTGATTTTCGCAACTCTCAGTCCCGACGTCGACATGCCCGCCTCGGCTTGCTTGCTGCAGGACAAGCTCGGCTTGGGGCACGTGCCCGCGTTCGATGTGCGCAACCAGTGCTCGGGCTTTCTGTACTCGACGGCGATTGCCGACAAGTGCGTCAAGACCGGGTTGTACGACCACGTGCTCGTCGTCGGGGCGGAGGTCCATTCGACCGGTATCGATCTCACCACGCGCGGACGCGAGGTGGCGGTCTTGTTCGGCGACGGCGCAGGCGCGGCGGTGGTCGGGCCCGAGCCGGACGCGAGCCGAGGCATTCTCGCAACTCGTCTTCACGCCGACGGTCGTTTCGCGGAGAAGCTTTGGCTCGAGGCTGCGGCGAGTCGTGATCGGCCGCGCTTGACGCAAGCCACCGTCGACGACCCGGCGGCTCCGTTGTTCCCGAAGATGGAGGGGCGGTACGTGTTCAAGCACGCGGCCACGCGCATGCCGGAAGTCATCCGCGAGGCGCTCGACGCGGTATCGATGTCGCCGGCGGACATATCGTTGCTCGTGCCGCACCAGGCAAACATCCGCATCAATCAGGCGGCGGCTGCTGCGTTGGGAATCCCGGAGGACCGGGTCGTGCACAACATCGACCGCTACGGCAATACGACGGCAGGGTCGATCCCCATCGCCCTTGCGGAGGCGATCGATCAGCAGCGGGTTCAGCCGGGCGACCTGGTCTGCCTCGCGGGTTTCGGCGCCGGGTTCACCTGGGGCGCGATCTTGATTCGTTGGTGATGGGCGATGACTTCGATTGCCGTCGAGCCGAGGTGGGAGGAGAGCGAGATCGTTCCGCTACAGTCCGATGATCTCGAACAGGTTCTGGTCATCGAAGGGGAGAGCTATGTACGGCCCTGGAGCAGGGCATCTTTCGAGCGGGAGCTCGTACTTCCGTTCTCGCGCGTGTTGATCGCTCGTCGCTCCGGTGACGGAGTCGTGCTCGGCTACATCTGTCGCTGGCGTCACGCGGGCGTGCTCGAGGTTTTGAACCTCGCGGTCGGCCTCGCCTTTCGTCGGGCACGCATCGGTCGACGATTGCTGGGGGCCGTCGTCGACGAGGCCTGCGCCGACGGCCTCACCGTCCGTCTGGAGGTGCAGGAGGACAACGCGGCGGCGATCGCGCTGTACCAGGCGGTCGGATTCGTCGCGGTGGGGCGACGCCCGCACTTCTACGGTCGCAACCGGCACGCGATCCTGCTGTCGTTGGGCTGCGACGTACGAGGCCGTTGGACCGCGACTCCCGCGGCGGCACCTTGACTTGCCGAAGCCGCCGACGGTATACGCGTTCGTCGCGCACTTCCCTGTGCGGGCGACGAGGGGCGCGCCGAAGCGAGTGGCGGCGGGGATGAAGAAACGAGCTAAGCAGCTGATCGAGCGGGCGCTGTCCAACGCAATCCAAGCCGGGAAAATTTCAACAGATCCAATCCCCCCGCTGGTGTTCGAGGTTCCCAAGGATGCGTCGTTGGGGGACCTCGCGACCCCGATCGCGATGGCCATGGCGCGCACCGAGCGGCGCCCGCCACGAGCGATCGCCGGAGACATCGCCGCCTGCATCGATGACGCCGAGGGCTGGCTCGCCAGCGCCGAGGTGGCCGGCAGCGGCTACCTCAATCTCCGCTTCCACCCACGATTCTGGCACCGGTGCGTCGACGAGGTGCTCGCCGGCGAACATGGCCCGGCCGCGATCGGCGCCGGAAGTCGAGTGCTCGTCGAGTTCGTGAGCGCCAATCCGACCGGACCGTTGACGGTGGGGCACGGCCGCAACGCCGTTCTCGGCGACTCGATCGCGCGCCTTCTCGAGGCCACCGGGCACGAGGTCACGCGCGAGTACTACTTCAACAACGCCGGCCGTCAGATGAAGCTTCTCGGCGAGTCGGTGCGCGCTCGTTCGTTGGCGCTGCTCGGCGCCGAAGCCGAGTTTCCCGAGGGCGGCTACCAGGGGGACTACATCGCCGACATCGCGGCGAGGCTCGTAGCGGAGCGCGGAGCAGCGCTGCGCCAGGAAACCGGTGTCGGGGTCTTCAAGGACGCTGCCGAGAAGTCGATTTTCGCCGACATCCGGGCGACCCTCGAGCGACTGGCCATCAAGTTCGACCGATACTTCAACGAGGACACCCTCTACGCGGATGGCCGCATCGACGCGACGCTGCAGGAGTTGCGCGACCGCGATCTTGCCTTCGATCGTGATGGCGCCGTTTGGCTGCGTGGCGAGCGACTCGGGCTGGACAAGGACCGCGTGCTCGTGAAGTCGTCGGGAGAGCCCGCCTACCGTCTGCCCGACATCGCCTACCATCGCGACAAGCTCGCGCGGAGCTACCATCGCAACGTGTTGGTTCTCGGGGCCGACCACATCGCCGAGCATCAGGAAGTTCTCGCTGCCCTGCGCGGCCTCGGCTACGCGACCGAGAGCATTCACGGCATCATCTACCAGTTCGTCACGCTGACCCGCGGCGGCGTCCAGGTAAAGATGTCCACGCGGCGCGCGGAGTACGTTACGGTCGACGAGCTTGTCGACGACGTCGGCAGCGACGTCGTGCGCTTCTTCTTCCTCACGCGGAAAGCCGACAGTCATCTCGAGTTCGACCTAGATCTCGCCAAGAAGCAGTCGGCGGACAACCCGGTGTTCTACGTGCAGTACGCCCATGCGCGTGTGTGCAGCGTCGAGAAGCAGGCCGCGAGCCAGGGCCTTTCCTTTGCCCTCGGCGGCGACGAGCTCCAACGTCTCGAAGCGCCGGAGGAGGTCGCGGTCGTGCGGCTGCTGGCGCAATTCGGCGACGTCGTCGAGGAAGCGGCTGCCGCGCTCGAGCCGCACCGAGTCGTCTTCTACCTGATCGATCTCGCTGCCGAGTTTCATCGCTTCTACAACCGCAACCGGATCCTCGTCGACGACCACGAGCTCGCGACGGCTCGCTACTTCCTGGCCCAAGCGACCAAGCTTGTCATTGCCGACGGCCTCGAGCTGTTGGGCGTGGGCGCGCCGGAGTCGATGTAGGCGATTCATGGCGGACGAAGGCACATCGTCGAGCTCGGGAACGCCTTGGCGCATGCTGGTCGGCGTCGCGTTCGTCGCCGTCACCGCAGTCGTGTTCGTCCTCGGCATCTGGGTCGGACGCGACCTCGCGAGCCGTCATCCAGACGAGGCCGGCCGTGAGGTGACTGCCGAGGCGCCGGCGCGTCCGGCGCCCGGCGATGTTCCACGGCCCGTCGACCCGGCGTTTTTCGACGAGTTTAGACAAGGTGTGTACAACAGCTTGGAGGAGGCGGAGTCTACGGACGGCGAAGCGGACGCAGAGGCTGAAGCGCACGCGACCGCAACGCAGCCGGCGGCCCGTTCGACGAACTCCCCGGCGCCGACGGCGACACGGACCCGCGGCGTCCAAGTGCGCTCGACGGCGACGCGTACACTGCGCCCGACGTCGCCGCCGCCGCGGCCGACGGCTACTTCGCGCCCGACCCGCGCGGCAGGTCGTGGCGCCTGGGTCGTGCAGATCGGCTCGACCCGGAGCGGGACCGAGGCGTTCGATTGGTCGCTGCGGCTGCGCGGCAAAGGCTTTTCACCGCACACGGTGGAGATCCCGCGCGGCGCAACGACCTGGTATCGGGTACGGCTCGGGCCGTTCGCTACGCGGGAAGAGGCGGTACGGATGTACCAGCGCGTCACCGGATCGACCGAGTTTCAGGAGGCTTACGTCACGACCCAATGAAGCAATTCGCCGCATTCACGCAGGGATTCGCTCCCGACTTCGACGAGTTCTCGTCGCTCGTCGAAAAGGGAAATCTGATTCCCGTGTGGCGTGAGATCCTGGCGGACATGGAGACCCCGGTTTCTGCGTTTCGCAAGATCGACGACGGTGGCGATGCCTTCTTGCTGGAGAGCGTGGAACAGGCCGAACGGTGGGGGCGCTACAGTTTCTTGGGCGTGGCCCCGCGCCTGGTGCTACGGAGCAAGGGTGCCGAAGTGTCGCTCGTGGCGTCCGGCGCGGAACCACGCATCCACGCCGAGGACGATCCTCTGCAAGCGGCGAAGAGCCTGCTCGCGAGCCAACGCCCGGTGCCGATCGCCGGGCTACCGCCCTTCACCGGTGGCCTCGTCGGCTACCTCGGCTACGACATGGTCCGCTTCTTCGAGCGCCTCCCGGATACGGCGGAGGACGATCTCCAGCTACCGGACCAGTATCTGATGCTGGTCGATACGCTGCTCGTGTTCGACAACACCTCGAAGACCATCAAGGTGGTGTCGCACGCACGCATCGACGACGGTGAGGACCCTCGCCGCGCCTACGATGATGCGTGCGCGCGCATCGACGCACTCGTGGAGAAGTTGCGAGCGCCAGGGCCGGCGCCGCCACCGCCCAAGGAGCTGTCTGCGCCTGCCGAGGTGGGCTCGAACCTTAGCCAGGCTACGTACGAGAGCATGGTGGACCGCGCCAAGGAGTACATCGTCTCCGGCGACGTGATCCAGGTCGTACTCGCACAACGGTTCGAACAGCCGCTGCGCTCGGATCCGTTCGCCATCTA
>CALJUJ010000607.1 GCA_937975525.1 uncultured bacterium | reverse complement strand
CTGTCGCTTGTTGACTTCCGCTGTCCCCTTGCCCGGCTCCTCGATGAACCGCTTCTCCTCGATCGATATCCGGCGCCTGTCGAGTCGCCCTTCCACCCCCTTGCCCTGGATGGCCACTACGTCCGTGGCAGCGCGGACGGGGACCCCGGCCGCCCTGGCGTGCGCGAGCACTGCCTGTGCGATTGGGTGGAGGGAGTCAGCTGCGAGCGCCGCCGCTCGCGCCAGCAATGCTGGTTCGTCGTGATCCGCCAGAGGTACGATTCCCACGACTCGTGGGCGCCCTTCGGTGACGGTGCCTGTCTTGTCGAGTGCAACCACCTCAAGACGTGACGGCACCTCGACCACTCGCCCGCTCTTGAGCAGAACACCGTGACGGGCGGCCGCGGCCAGGGACGCCACGACGGCCACCGGGGTGGCGATCACGAGCGCGCAAGGACATCCGATCACCAACAGCACGAGCGCCCGATAGAGACAATCCGACCATTCGTGGCCAAGGACAGGCGGAAGCACGGCGACAGCCAAGGCCAGAGCCAGAATCGACGGGGTGTAGATGCGGGCGAACCGCTCGACCCACTGCTCGGCGACCGAGCGTTGCGCCTGAGCCTCGCCGACCTGCCGCACAATCCGTGCCAGCGTCGTCTCGCCGGCAGGTCGTGTCGAAACCACGTCGATCACGCCTGAGCCGTTGATCGTGCCGGCGAACACCGTGCTGCCGACCTCCTTCGGAACCGGCAACGATTCACCGGTGATCGGCGCCTCATCGACCTCGGTCGCACCGCGCACGATCGAGCCGTCGAGGCCGATCCGTTCGCCCGGCCGCACGCGGAATCGCGATCCCGGCTCGACTTCACCAGGATCGACCACGACCTCGGCGGTGTCCTCGGTCACGATGCGCACTCGATCCGGCGCCAGTTTCATCAGTGCGGCGACAGCTCGCCGAGCGCGACCGACGCTCCAACCCTCCAGCGCCAGCGAGAGTGCGAACAGGAAGGCAACCGTCGCCGCTTCGAACCACTCACCGATCGCGATTGCTCCGGACACCGCGATCGTCATCAGCAGGTTCATGTCCGGCCGCAGGCGACGCAACGCATACCAGGCCTTTGGCACGACCACCCACATTCCGACGGCAACCGCGGCGCCATAGGCGCCACGTGCCAGCCAGGGCATACCGGTGGGCGTGTCGGTCCCCGTCGCGGCACCGAGACCCGCGAACCATGCGTGGATCAGGAACCCAGTTCCGGTCGCGAGGCCGCTCGCTAGCACCAACCACGCGCGGCCCGACAGTCTGCGTCGCGACCTGTCTGGAGCGTCGCGTTCGACCCACGGCACGGCGCGCATTCCCGTTGCGGCTACAGCTGTCACGACCTGCGAGGTGGGAATACGCGCGGGTACCGAGATGCGGCCGTTCAGAAGATCGAATCCGACTTCATCGGGAGGCAGCAGGCTGCGCAACGCGTCGCGAAGCGTCGCCACCTCCTCTGCGCAGTCCATGCCATCGACTGCGAAGTGTCGGAGCACCGGGCTGTCAGGCGTCGTCATGGCTTCCGCCTACGACCCAGGCGTGGCGCCCCCAATGCACGGCGCTGGGCATCCTGGTGACCAGGACGATGGCATGGCACGGCCGCGCAGATCGACCGCTCATGGTCTGGAGGGGGGTCATGGAAATGTAGGCGGCTCGACTCAGCGGCTTCACCTGGATTCGTGGCCCTCATTGCCGGGAAGCGTCTCGCGATCCGTCGCATCACCCCCGCACCGGCGACCCTCTGGAGCACACACCGGGCAGCGAATGGCCCAACCCGATCCGTCGGGGTACAGCTGCACACTCCCGCAGCTCGAGCACTCGAACTGACGAGGCAACCTCGTCGTGGTCGAGTAGTGACGCCCAGAGCGTCGCACCGTCAGCTGCTGGTCGATGAAGGACCTACACTTCGGACAGGGCATCTCCACTACGGCCGACGGCGCCTTGCAGCTAGCCCCAAGTGCGGCGACCAGTAGCGCGAGCGACAGTAGCTTGCTCCGGGATGGGGACATGTCAGTCTTCCTCCACGTCATCGGGAATGCGTTGTTCGGCATCTTGGCCCTGCTTCGGCTTGCCGAACCAGGGGTACACCGACGGTAGGACAAGCAACGTCAGGAACGTTGCGCTCACCAGGCCGCCGATGACCACGGTGGCGAGAGGCCGCTGCACCTCAGCACCCGCGCTGGTCGCGAGCGCCATCGGAACGAAGCCTAGGGCAGCGACCATGGCGGTCATCAGGACCGGGCGCAGCCGCGCCAATGCGGCCTCCCGCGCGGCATCGGCTGCTGCGACACCGGCCTTGCGCAACTCGACGAGCCGGGAAACCAGCACCACCCCGTTCAGCACTGCAACGCCGAATAGGGCGATGAAGCCCACGGCGGCCGAGATCGAGAAGGGGTAGCCGCGAAGCGCCAGCGCGAAGATGCCACCCGTGGCAGCAAGAGGTACGTTCAGGTAGATGAGCGCCGCCAGCTTTGCCGACGAGAACGTCGTGTAGAGCAACACGAAGATCAGGAACAGCGCGAGCGGCACGAGAATCGACAGCCGCTCAGCGGCTTCCTGCAGATTCTCGAACTGGCCGCCCCATTCGATGCTCCACCCGGGCGGCAGCTTGACCTTCTCCGCGACCCTTCGGCCGGCTTCCGCAACTGCGGATGCGAGGTCGCGACCGCGCACGTTGGCTTCCACCGTGATGCGTCGGCTCGTCTTCTCCCGGCTGATCTGTGCTGGTCCGGTCTCGAGCCGGATGTCCGCGACCTGTGCCAGCGGAACGAGCACGCGGTCGGAACTGCCTGCCTCTCCCGCCGCGGCCACCTTCAGTTCGCCGATGTGGTGGAGGTCGGCACGAACCGCGGGGTCGAACCTCGCCTGCACGAAGAAGCGCTTCTGGTCCTCGAACACGGTGCCGAGCGGCTTGCCACCGACGGCCTCCACAACGTCGAGGACATCACGTGCGTTGATCCCGAGCCTAGCGATGGCCTGGCGGTCGAGCTTGATGCGCACGGTCGGGAGACCCACGGTCTGCTCGGCCTTGACCTCTTCGAGCCCGGGCACGCGGCGCATCACCGCAGCAACCCGATCGGCGATGTCCTTCATCTGGTCCAGGTCGCCGCCGGCCGCGAAGATCTTGGCTGCGATGTCGGAGCGCACGCCTGCGATCAACTCCTGCACGCGCAGCTCGATGGGCTGCGAATAGCTGAACACCGCGCCGGGGACGCGGTTGCGCAGCTGCTCATCCAGCGCGGCGATCAACTCGTCGCGGCTGCCGAAGCGCCAGGTGCTCCGCGGCTTGAGCATCAAGTAGGTGTCGCTCACCTCGACTCCCATGGGATCGGTGGCGATCTCAGGGCGCCCAGTGCGCGACACGACGGTCGCGACTTCGGGAAACGACATCGCCACCTTCTCGGCCTTGAGGCTCAGCTCGTTCGACTGTTCCAGCGAGATGCTGGGCAGGCGCCAGATCTGCATCGAGATCGCGCCTTCGTCGAGGCGCGGGATGAACTCGGCCCCGAGAAACGGTGCGATCGCGAGACTGACGGCGAGCACCCCAGCCGCGACTCCTGCCGTCCGCTTCGGGCGGGCGGACAGGAAGGCGAGCGCCGGCAGGTAGGCTTGTCTAGCCAGCCGAAACAGCCAAGGAGTTTTCTCGGCCGGCTTCCGCAGGAACAGCGTCGCCAGCACCGGCATCAGTGTCAATGCGCAGAGCAGCGATGCCGCGAGCGCGAACACCACGGTCAGAGCCATCGGACGGAACATCTTCCCTTCGATGCCGCGCAGTTCGAGGATCGGAAGGTAGACGATGATGATGATTCCGACTGCGAACACCACGGGCCGTGCGACCTGGTGGCAGGCCCGTCGGACCTTCTCCAGATGGGTGACGTCGGTTTGGTCGCGATGCTTGTGCACGTAGCGGATGACGTTCTCGATCATTACCACGGAACCGTCGACGATCAGACCGAAGTCGATCGCGCCGAGCGACATCAGGTTGCCCGATACGCCGGCCTGTTGCATCCCGATGAACGCCGCGATCATCGAGACCGGGATCGCGGCGGCGACGATGAGGCCGCCGCGCAGGCTGCCTAGCAGCAGCAGGAGCACGATGACGACGAGCGCGCCGCCTTCCATGAGGTTCCAGGCGACCGTGCGGATCGTGCGGTCCACGAGGTCGGTGCGGTCATAGAAGGTGTCGATGGTGACCCCGCGGGGGAGGGTCTTCTCGATCTGTTGCACTTTCTCGTGCACGGCCTGGGCAACAGTCCGCGAGTTCGCGCCGATCAGCATCATGACGACGCCGACTACCCCCTCCCGGACGCCGTCGCGGGTCAGCGCCCCTTGCCGGATCATCGGCGCGAATTCGACCTTGCCGACGTTGCTGACGTAGATCGGCGTGCCCTCCTCGCCGTGGCCGACGACCACGTTGGCGAGGTCGGGAAGCCCGGCGATCAGGCCCTCGCCGCGAATCAGATACTGCTCGCCTGCGTGCTCGATGTAGCCGCCGCCGACGTTCTGGTTGTTCCGGCGCACGGCCTCGAACACGTCGGAGGCGGTGAGGCCCCGCGCAGTCAGCGACTCCGAGTCGAGCGTGATCTGGTAGGTCTTCAGCTCGCCGCCGAAGGCGTTGACCTCGACGACTCCGGGCACGGTGCGGAGCTGATAGGCGATGTTCCAGTCCAGGATCGTTCGCAGGTCCATCGGCGAGTAGCCGTCGCCGCGCACCTCGAACTGGTAGATCTCGCCGAGTCCAGTCGAGATCGGAGCCATCTCCGGCTCGCCATAGCCCTCGGGAATGGCATCCCTGGCCTCGGTGAGCCTCTCGCCGACCAGCTGGCGGCACCAGTAGATGTCGGAGTCCTCCTCGAAGACGACCGTCACGGCAGACAGGCCGAACTTGGATACTGAGCGGATCTCCTCCACGCGGGGCAGGCCGCTCATCGCGGTCTCGACGGGGAACGTGATGAAGCGCTCGACTTCTTGGGGAGCGAGGCCAGGGCTGTTGGTGAGGACCTGGACCTGCACGTTGGTCACGTCTGGAACGGCGTCGATCGGCAGCTGGCGCAGGGCGCGGATCCCCAGGACGATCACCAGCAGCCACAGGGTGACGACGAGAAAGCGGTTGTTCAGCGAGAAGTCGACGATGCGATTGATCATGGTTGAGCCTCCGCTCTCAGTGCTCATCGCCTTCGCCGAGTTCCTCGCTGCGCGCCAGCGACTTCAGCGCGAACGTGCCTGCGACCACGACGGTTTCGGCAGGGTCGACGCCGGCCACGATCTCCACGAGGTTGTGGGCGCCTGCCCGCACCTGCACGGGTCGGCGCTGGTACGAACCATCCTCGCCCGGAGTCTGGACGAAGACGAAGTTGTCCTCCCCCTCGTGCACGATCGCGGCCTCGGGCAGCACGACGCGCCCGGTGCGGGACTCGACGACGATCTCCACCTCGCCGAACATCCCAGGCCGCAGCGGCAGGTCGATCGGCCAACCTTCCAGGGGGCTATTTGGAAGCACGATCCGCACGGCGGAAGTTCGCGTGGCGGTCGCGATGCGGTAGTCGATCAGCGAAACCTCGCCGGTCAGCTCGGCGCCCGGCAGGGCATCGAAATGCACGTAGGCCTTCTGCTTTGGCCGCAGGCGCGCGAGGTCCTTCTCATAGGCGGACGCGAGGACCCAGACGGTCGACAGGTCGTGAATCACGAACAATGCGTCCTCGGTGCCGACGTGCTCGTTCCTCGTCACGTGACGTTCGAGCACGACGCCGTCTCCCGGGGCTCGCAGCAGTAGGCTGCCGTGCCGTTGACCTGGCTCGGCCAAGGTCTCGATCGCCGCATCCTCCAGCCCCAGCGCTCGCAGCCGTTCCGTGGCCGCAACTTCTTCGATGCGTGCCTCGCGCAGGACCACCTCGAGATCGAGCAGGCGTGTGTCGCGCTCGGCTGCCAGAGTGGTCAGTTCGCGGTCCTTGGCGAGCAACGCCCGCTGCAGTTCCTTGTCGGCCTCCAGGAACGGTCTGATCGTGGCGATCGCTTTCTGCTGCAGTTCGTCTTCGCGCTCGTAGATCTTGCGCGCAACCCGGATCTCGCCGTCGAGAACACTCGTGAGCGTCTCGAGCCGCTGCGCGAACAGCTGCTTGGACTTGGCGAGCGTCTCTTCAGCGGCGCTGACGGACGCCCGCGCCTTCAGCCAGGAACTGGTAGCGTTGCCCAGTTCGACGCTCCAGATCTCGACGAGCGGGTCGCCGGCCTTCACGGCATCGCCGAGGCCTTTGTGGATCGCCTGGACGATCCCCGGAATCGGCGGGGTGACATGGAAGATCTTGTCTTCGTTGCTGGCCACACGGGCGACGAGGTGCAGCGTCTCCTCGATGGGCGCTGCCGACGCGACGGTGGTCTCGATTCCAGCGGATTGACGCTGCACTTCGTCCATGTGCACTTCGGCCGAGTGCTCGTCACCTTGTGGTTTGGCCTTGTCGCGGGAGGTGCCGGCTGAAGGTCCGCAACCAGACAGGGCCATGAGCCCGGTGACGACGGTCAGGAACAGAGGCCCAGCGAATGCAGAGCGGTTGGTCGGATCGTGAGCCATCAGTCTTCTCCCTTGTGGCTGCGGGCCTCGTCGGCCAGCACTGCGCCGGTAGCGGTATCGAGCAGGAGGCGCGCCCGTGCGGCGCGGATGCGGGCCTCGAGGTAGTTGTTCTGGACGTCAAGGACTTGGCGCTGTGCGGTTAGGATCTCGATGGCCGTGACTTCCCTGACGCGCAGCGCTTCATCCGTGAGCCGAAGACTTTCCTGCACCTTCGGCAGCAAGTTCTCTTCGAAGTGCCGGACCTGGCGTACGGCTTCCTGTTCGCTGGCGACAGCGGCGTGGACATCGGCGCGCAACGAATGCACCGCTGCACGCACCTCTGCCTCCACTTTCTCGCGCCTCGCCATCGCGGCATCGATCGCGGGACGATTCCATCGGCTGAAGAAAGGCAGGACGATGGCTAGTCCGGTGCCGATCGAGAGCTGGGGCCATTGCCGAGCGACTTCGAGCCGCAGTTCGGCCTCGCTGGCGTCGTACTCCGCCATGATCTGAAGCAGGTCTGGCCGCTTCTGCAGCGCGGCGTTCACGAGCGCAGTGGTGTCCTTGTCGGGAAGGCTCGGCAAGACGAAGGGGTCGGCACCCATGGTCACGTCCAGCGGCGCATCCGGAGGAATGCCCAGCCAGCGATGGACCTCCTGACGCGCTGCGCGCTGCTCGCCTTCGAGGCGGATGCGCTCCTGCTCCCGGCCAGCGAGTTCAATGCCGGCGAGGTTCTCCTGGACGGCGGTTGCACCCCCAGCCCGGCGTGCTTCGGCGAAGAAGTCTGCGGTCCGCCGGGCCGTTTCCAGGACCCTGGCGTTGAGCTGCAGCTTGGCCCGCACCGCCTCGAGATCGAGGCACGCAAGGTGGACGTTCCTTGCCAAGCTCCACTCTGCGGCCAGGACGCTGGAGCGAGCGCCCTGCAGGTGCGCTGAGGCCTGATCCTCTCGGGCACCGATCTCGCCTGGTCGCGGCACCGGCCAGGACGCAACAAGGCCCGCGACGTAGTCCGCCTGATGTGGAGTGCCGCCCGCAAACTGGATGGCCAGGGCATTCATCGACTCCCAGCCGATCGCCGGATCAGGCAGCAGACCGGCGCGAACGAGCTCCGCCTGGGCGATGCCCAAGTCGGCGCGTAGTGCCTTCAGCCCGGGGTTGTGAGCAACGGCCCAACCGGCTGCCTGCCGTGCCGTCAGCTGCGGCGTGGCCGCGCCGCCGGCTGCTGAAGAGTCGGTCGTCGCTGGGAGTTCGACCCGTTCGAGATCCCTCAGGATCGCCTCGGGATCTAGCGGTCGAGGCTCGTAGGCGACGCAGCCAGCCGCTGCGACGACTGGCAGCAGGAGCGCGGGCAGCGAACAGATGCGGGTGGGCGTTGAGTACGATCGTGCGGCAGGACGAGAATCTCGCATTGCATCCCCGGGTCCAATGGGTCCAGGCGGGCAGGCCGCCAGCCGCTTGCACCTGGGGTGCGGCTGCCGGCCACAACGGAGCGGCACCGGGCTCGTGCCCGGCGCAGACCGCCTAAATCAGCAGCACTGTGCTTGCGAGTAGCTCTGTTCTGCGATCGACCCGGGGTGGGCCGGTCGAGGGTCGACAGACACATCGACTCGGTGCGCTGACAACTATCACCACATCCGTCGGCGGCGCGAGACACGCTGAAGGGGCGGCCGGGTTGCCGACAGCCCATCGCTTCGGTGTCGGGCCGAGTCCGAGGCTCAACGCAACGTCCTTGCACCCGCATCCGCGCCCCGTTTGGAGCGGCTGTGGATTCGGGTTGCCGGGCTCTCCGGCCTTGTGGGCATCTGCCAGGCTGTCGCAATCGCAACAGCCCACATGGGCAAACTCGATCCTGTTGTCGCAGCTCGGTCCGTTGCAGACCACGAATCTCCCCGGTACCCACGCGAGCAGCATGAGCAGGCACGCCCACACAACGCTCAGGGAGCACGAGTGGACGACGCGGCGAGTACGGACTAGAGACACGTTCGGGAGGATGGAGAGCCCAGGTTCGCAGCTCCCGGTCCGAAAGTCAAGATGTCAGACGCGCCCGGTCCCTTGGTCCGCTTGGTGCGCATGCGGCGCACAGCGGGAGCAGCCTGGCCGAACCAAGCGGGTCCGCGAGCAGGTTTCAGGTGATCCGCTGGAAAACCCGACAGTCTCCCTGTGCCACGTCGTTCCACGGTTTCGCATCGACCGACCATCATCGTCCCGGCTGCTGCTGGGTTGCCGCTACTCGACGGGGCGGCCGTGTGGGTCCTCGGAGCTCTGCGATGCCTTCTCCGTCGCGGTCGGCAGGAAGTTCGCGCTGCATGGAGGTGGGTTGACGCCTTCGCGGATCTGCAGGAGCGGATGACATTGATCCGCGACCACTCGGAACCGCCAGCGAACCGGTGTCCGCTCGTTCCCGTGCGGATGGCGGTCGAGGTGGACGTGTGGCCCGAACCAGGCGAGGCGCTGCCGCTGGAGTACGAGGATCGGAAGCTCGGGGCGGTGGACAACCGACGGCTCGTCGGCAAGGTCGCCCAGGTTCTGATCGACCACATCGCCCTGCCGCAGCAGGCGGCCGTCCGGTTCAGGCAGCAGGCGAAGCGCGATGGCTTCGCCGAGGCACGGCAGAAGGCCGACCACTACGCCATGGAGGTGCGGGAACTCGGGCGCCGGGCGCTGCGCGGGATCGACCTCGACGAACTCGCGCGAGCGGTGCAAGTCGAGACCCATGGCAACCAAAGGCCATCGCAAGTGACGGAATCGGAGCCGACGGAGCGGGTCGAGCCTCAAGCTCTCGTCATCAAGTACGTGGACGACAGGCTCGCCATCGTGACCGAGGGCAGCACGACGGTGCACGTCAGAGGCCCGCGGCAAGTCCACGTCTTTCGTGCCGTCGTCGAGGCCGGTGGACGCGACGTTTCCTGGGCCGAACTCGTGCGCGCCGACATGGCGGCCTGCGGCGAGGAACTCGACCGGCGATGGCGAGGTCAGACGATCCGGCGGCGGGCTCGGGACGAGGAGGATCCCGACGGCGACTCGGAGGGTTACCTGATCGAACCCACGACCCCGCGGCACGCGGCACGCGAGGAGTCGTTGCAGCGCGCTGGCAACCGCGTCCGCAAGGCGCTCGGGAAGCTCGACTACCACTGGCACCAGAGCGGCCATGGCGCCCGCTGGGACTCCGAAGTGAGGTGATCGGGCGGGCGTGGGCCGCGGACAGCAGGTGTCCGATTCGTGCCCGCCAACTCCGGGAGGCCCTGCCGTCGAGTGACGGCAGCAACCCTCCGGAGAACGCATGGACAACAAGATCGCCATCACATGGGTCGCTACCGACCGTCTCTTCTGCAGCCCCAGCAACCCTCGCATCAACGAGCCCGCTGTTCCCCACGTCGCCGACTCGATCCGCCGGTTCGGCTGGCGCCAGCCGATCGTCGCCCGGCCCAGCGGCGAGGTCATCGCCGGCAACACGCGCCTGAAAGCCGCTAAGCAGCTCGGCCACGACGAGGTGCCGGTCGTCTGGTTCGAGGGGACCGACCTCGAAGCCACCGGCTACGCCATCGCGGACAACCGCACGGCCGAGTTCGCCGAGTGGGACGAACCGGCGCTGGCCAGGATCCTGCAGGATCTGCGCGCCGAGGACGCCCTCGACGGGGTCGGCTTCAGCACCGGCGAGATCGACGAACTGCTGGCACAGCTCGAAGAGCCGGGTGGACTCGGAGAGCCCATCGACGATCCGGGGCCCGGCGAGCCGCCGCAGGTGCCGGCCTCGAGGACCGGGGACCTCTGGATCCTCGGCGACCATCGCCTGCTCTGCGGCGACTCGACCCGCCAGGATCACGTCCGCCGCATCATGGCCGGCGCGAAGGCCTCGCTCGTCGCCACCGATCCGCCCTACCTCGTCGGCTACACCGGCGAGCGGCCCAACGACTCGGGCAAGGACTGGACCGACAGCTACCGCGAGATCGACATCGTGGATGGGGACGGGTTCTTCCGGTCCGTGTTCGCGAACGTGCTCGACGTGCTCGCGCCGAAGGGCGCGATCTACTGCTGGCACGCGCACAAGCGCTGCGGCGACATCCAGAGGATCTGGCGCGAACTCGGCATCCTCGACCACCAGCAGATCATCTGGGTCAAGCCGGCACCGGTGTTCGGCCACGTCTTCTGGCACTTCCGCCACGAGCCCTGCATGATGGGTTGGCGTCAGGGCGAGAAGCCCGAGCACGACGGCGAGCACCGGCACGACAGCGTGTGGGAATGCGACTGGGACGGCAAGGCCAGGTTCCAGAGCGACCATCCGACCTCGAAACCCGTCGAGCTGTTCGTGCGTCCGATCGAGAAGCACACGCGCCGCGGTGACGTCGTGTTCGAGCCGTTCTCGGGTTCCGGATCCCAGCTGATCGCGGCCGAGCGCACCGGACGCCGCTGCCGCGCGATCGAGATCAGCCCGCCGTTCGTCGATGTGGCGATCCGGCGCTGGCAGACGGCGACCGGCAAGGCGGCCGTCCTCGACGGCACTGGCGCCACGTTCGACGAGATCGCCGCCCAGCGCGGCGACCGCGCCGCGAACGCCGGGGAGGTCGCGTGATGGCCGCCAAGCTCCCCAAGGACGCGTTCGAGTACTACGTCAGCCTCGGCGATGGCCGCAGCTACCAGGCGGTCGCTCGCCATTTCGCCGTCACCAAGCGCGCGGTCACCAACCGCGCGCGTAAAGAGGAGTGGCAGCAGCGGGTCGCCGAGATCGAAGCCAAGGCCCGCCAGGGTGCCGAGCAGCGCCTCGCCGAGGCGCTCGAGGACATGAACGGCAGGCACATCAAGTCGTTGCGCATCGTGCAAGCCCGCGCGCTCGAGGCGCTCCGGGACATGCCGCTGCAGACCGCGATGGAAGCCGTGCGTGCCTTGGACGTTGCGATCCGACAGGAGCGGCTGATCCGCGGCGAGCCGTCGGATCGGACTGCGATCCAGGTCGAAGACGTGATCCGCCGCGAGTACTCGCGCTGGCTGACCGTCGAGGGCGACGACGCCGAGGAGGCCGGCAATGGCTAAGCCCTCCCTCGACAAGCAGAAGTTCTTCGAGGACCTCGGCTACACGCCACATCCCGGGCAGCTCGAGATCCACCTCGCCACCGAGCCGCGGCGGGTCGTTGCCTGCGGCGTCCGCTGGGGCAAGACCGTCTGCGCCGCGATGGAAGGCCTGGCGGCTGCGATGCAGCCGAACAAGAAGGGATCCATCGGGTGGGTGGTTGGACCGACCTACGACCTGGCGGATCGCGTCTTCCTCGAGATCCGGCTGCGGGCGCTGGAGCACCTGAAGCACCGGATCATCGCGGTCAAGGAGTCCGAGCGGCGCATCCTGCTGCGCAACCTCGCCGGCGGGATCTCCGAGATCCGCGGCAAATCGGCGGACAGCGAGGTGTCGCTGCTGGGCGAGGGCCTGGACTGGGTCATCCTCGACGAGGCATCCCGGCTCAGGCCGCGCGTCTGGCAGGAGCACATCTCGCAGCGGCTGATCGACAAGAAGGGGTGGGCCCTGTTGATCTCGACGCCGAAGGGCAAGGGCTACTACTACGACTTGTTCCGGCGCGGGCAGGGCGGCGACCCCGACTGGCGCAGTTGGAACTGCCCGAGCTGGGGCAACCCGCTGCTCGAGCGCGACATCATCGAGCGCGAACGAGCACGGCTGCCCGAGCGCGTGTTCCGCCAGGAGTACGAGGCCGAGTTCATCGAGGGGTCTGGGGCCGTGTTCCGCTACGTGCGGGACGCCGCGACGGGAGCGTTCGCCGAGCAGCAGGAGGGCCGCCGGTACTTCGCCGGCCTCGACCTCGCGAAGATCGAGGACTACACGGTGCTGACCGTCATCGACGACAAGCGGAACCTCGTGCTCGCCGATCGCTTCCAGCGGCTCGACTGGCCGATCCAGGTGCAGCGGATCAAGGCGGCGCTCGAACGCTACGGGAACCCGGAGGTCTACGTCGACACGACCGGCGCCGGCGAACCGGTCTACGAGCAGCTCCTGCGCGCGGACATCCGGGCGCTGGCATACCCGTTCACGCAGAAGACCAAGGCGGCGCTGATCGACAACCTGGCGATGTTGTTCGAGCAGAAGTCGATCACGATCCCGAGGCCCGAGGTCTGGCCGGAGGGAATCGACGAACTCGAGGCGTTCGAGTTCTCGGTGACCGATGCCGGCAACGTGCGCACGGGGGCGCCCGGCGGGTACCACGACGACATCGTGATCTCCCTGGCGCTGGCGGCGTGGCACCGGCGGCTGCGGTACGAACCCGACGAGATCATCTGCGCGCCGATCCTGTTCATCGACGGGGTGCAGCAGAACGAGACGTTCGCCGTCACGGTACGCCGCCAGCACGACGACGATTGAAGCGCCGGTGGACCGTCGCCCCCGGTGGTGGTCAGAGCCGACGCGCAGGGGTCTGGGGCCCGGTGGGTATGCCGGGCCGTGCGGGCGCTACGAACGCTTCGGGCATCGGGGGACCGGCCGGGTGCTCGCCGCGACGCTCCGCCCACCAGGGGAGGTTCGCGAAGATCGTCCGTAAGCCGGATGCTCGGCACGGGCCGGCTCGGGCAACCCGTTCGCTGGGAACAGGAACCTCAGGGCCAGTGCGAAGCGTCGACCCCACGATGCTTCGTCGTGGTGCCCGTCCGGATCCTCGATCGTCCGCAGGGCTGTGCGACGAGAAGCCCGGTCCGAACGCCATCCGTTCCGCGTCAGTGCGTCGTGGACCTTGCGAAGCCCCGTGCGCATGGTCGTGGTCTCGTGCTGGCCCACGTCGAGCCAGATCCGCACGTTCGAACGTGGGACTTGCTCGGCAACCCCGACGATGTGGTCTTCTCCCCAGTAGACCGACGGCGACATCGCCATGATGCCTCCGAACACGTCCGGCATCCGCAGCCCCGCGTAGAGCGCAAACAGCCCGCCGAGCGAGGACCCGCCGAGCGCCGTCGACTCCGGTCCCGGCCGCGTGCGATAGGTGCGGTCGACGAGGGGCTTGACCTCGGAGACCAGCAGGTCAGCGTAGTCCTCCGCACGTCCGCCCTTGCCCTTCCACGCCACCGGCGTGTAGTCGTCGGCACGCTCCGCGCCTGCGTTGTCGACGCCGACGAGAATCAGGGGCGGGATCGTGCCAGCGGTGATGAGCTTCAGAGCGGTGGCGTTCGCCTGCCAGCAAGCAGTCTGGGCCCGCGAGCGAGGGCTGCCGAACAGGTTCTGGCCATCCTGCAGGTACAGGACCGGCAAGCGAGGCGCGGATGCGTCGGCGTAGCCGTTCGGCATCCAGACCCGGACTTTCCGGCCGGGGGTGTCGGCCGACAGGTCGGGGAGATCGTGAACTTCAACGCGGCCGCACATCTTGGCGCGGCGACTCTACACGCGCAGCGGCTGTCACACCGCGAACCAGTCGAGTGGTTTCCCGTACAGCCTGGCGAAGTCGAGCAACTCGACGAAGTCGACGCGGCGCTCGCCCAGCTCGCACTTGCTGACCCAGGTCTGCGGACGCCGCAGCGCCTTGGCTACCTGGACCTGCGTCATGCCAACCTCGCCTCGCGCACTCCGCAGCCGAACGAGGAACGCGCGGTACCTCTTGCTGTGCAGCGCCGTGGATGAGCCCATCGGCGCGCGATCGTTCACCCCGGACCGGTCTACACCGCAGTGGTGTAAAGAAGCGGCGCCCCAGTGGCCGAAGGAGTGGTGCCATCCCGCAACGGTGATGAGGAAGAACGATGAACAGACGAAACTCCATGGCGCTGGTCGTGTTGGCGCTTCTCTCGCTCCCGGCCTGTGGCACGGTCAACGGCGCCCGGTGGGCCTACGGGAAGAGTTCGATGTACGGCGAGCCTGACAGCCACTCCGAGTCGATGGCGATTCGCGCCACGTTCGGCGTTCCCGTCATCCTCGGCGGCGCCGCCTTCGACCTGGCCACCTTCCCGTTCCAGATCGCGTTCGGCGTCTGGCCCTGGTGGGGCGAGGCGTCGACACAGATGAAGCCCTCGGGCGAGTAGCCGCGGCAGCTCGGCCGTGCCAGCGGCTTCATGCCGCGCGCCCATGCCCACCGCCGCCGAGAATGCGAGCGACGTGGCGAACCGCGGCTTGGCTGCTGGCGACCATGGGGCGCGGCGAGCGCTGCCCCGCCGTCACGGACGCCAAGCCGATCACCTGACTGCCGCACTCGGTATGCCGACGAGGTCGATGCCCACCTCGAGCACCGAGTCCATGACCACGGAGCGCACGCGTCCCGAGGCCGGATCCGAACCATTCCAACCTTCGGCCGGCGTCCTGCCGCCCGCCGACGGCAGAAGGTGGCCGGGGCCGCCGCTTGGGGAAAAGGGGAAGAAGGAGAGTCAGGCGCCAGCGAAGGCGCCGCGGACGAACCCCGGCCGTTGTGACGGTCGCCAGTCTACACCCCTGCTGGGGTCGCTGCCGCAGCGGCGATTCGAAGGCGTACTCGGAGACGGTGCGACGTTGGGCATCGGAACAGCGGATGTCCCGGTCTGCTGCGCCGATCTCCGTGCAGGGTGGGCTGGCTCGTCAGGGGGCTGGAGTAGGATTGGTCAAGGGGGGCGGCACATGTTCTGCCTCGCATTCCGCGCAGGCGTGCGCTGGCCCGACGTTCTGCGCGGATTAGCGGTTTCCCCGCAGGCCAGCGGAGATCCGCCGAGGGGGCCTTGCTCAACACCCCGAGATCGAGGCTCCATGTGTCCGTGGACACGAACGACGTACCGCCCAGGAAGCCCATGGCCGCCGAGATCGCGGAACTGCAGGCCATGGACGTGGCGCACCTGGCCGAGCGATACGAGGCGGTGTTCGGCAAGCGGCCGCGCGTCCGGCATCGGGCATGGCTCTGGAAGCGCATCGCCTGGAAGCTGCAGGAGCAGCGGCTCGGCGGGCTCTCCAAGGTCGCCAAGGCCCGGTTGGAGGAGCTGATCGGCGAGATCGAACTGCCGCCGATCGAGGACGTCGTGCCGCCCAGACCGCGGCACCCGAACCAGGGCCCGCCGAAGGCTCTCCTGCCCGGCATGGTCCTGACGCGGCGGTGGCGTGACCAGGAGATCTGCGTGCGGGTGTTGAAGGACGGGTTCGAATGGGAAGGGCAGGTGTTGGCCAGCCTCTCGGCCGTGGCTCGCGCGGTCACCGGCACGCACTGGAACGGCCGCCTCTTCTTCGGCCTGACGAAGCGCGGGGCCTCCCGGTGATGAAGCCGCGCGAAAGGGCCCCGTCGCGCCTCCGGGGCACCGGCAACGCCGCGCGACCTGCGGCTGTCCGCGTCGCGATCTACACGCGGAAGTCGACCGCCGAGGGTCTCGACCAGGAGCTCAACTCGCTCGAAGCGCAGCGGCAGACCGTCGAGGCCTACATCCAGAGCCAGCGTACGCACGGATGGAAGGCCCTGCCGCAGCGGTACGACGACGGCGGGTTCACAGGCGCCAACACCGCGCGGCCCTCGTTCCAGCGGCTGCTCGCGGACATCGAGGCGGGCACCGTCGACTGCGTCGCCGTCTACAAGATCGACCGCCTGAGCCGGAGCCTGTCCGACTTTGCGCGCATCATGGACCTGTTCGAGCGGCACGGCGTGACGTTCGTGTCGGTGACGCAGCAGTTCTCGACGGCGACCAGCGTCGGCAAGCTGACCCTGAACCTGTTGATGTCGTTCGCGGAGTTCGAGCGCGATGTGATCAGCGAGCGCACGCGGGACAAGATCGCCGCATGCCGGCGCAACGGGCTCTGGACGGGCGGGCGTCCCGTGCTCGGCTACGACATCCAGGACAAGCGGCTCGTGGTGAACGAGGCCGAGGCGGCGACGGTGCGGGCGATCTTCGCGGCGTACCTGGAGCGCGGTTCGCTCCTCGAGACCACCCGCGAGCTGCGCCGCCGCGCGGTACGGACCAAGGTGTTCCGATCGAAGAAGGGAAGGGAATCGGCGGGCCTGCTATTCACGAAGACGTCGCTGCAGACGTTGCTCACGAACCCGCTCTATGCCGGCATGGTGCGCGCGGGATCGGCGCTCGTGGAAGGTGCGCACAAGGCGATCGTTGAACGGGCGACGTGGGACGCGGTGCAGGAACTGCTACAGAGGAACCGTCGCTGCGGCGCCGGCCCACGTCGGAAGTGGGACGCCGGCTTGGATCGGCTGCTGCGCTGTGGCGGGTGCGGCCAGGCGATGAGCCATTCGTACACCACCAGGGCCGGGCGCACGCATCGCTACTACGTCTGCCAGACGCTGCAGAAGCTCGGCGCGGATGGCTGCCCGGGCAGCCGGGTCTCGGCATCGGCCGTCGAGGCACACGTGTTCGGCAAGGTAGAGGAGGCCGCGGCTGAGCACGGGTTGCTCGAATCGGTGGTTGCCACCGAGTTCGAGCGGCATCGTGCGGAGCACGAATCTTCCCGCAACGGCCGGAACGGCCATGCCGGGTCCGTGCCGTTTGCCACCGTTCAGCCCGCCTGGGACCAACTCGGGCGATCGGACCGCCAGCGAGTCCTGCGCCCGTTGATCACCAGGGTGACCTACACCGCCACGACCGACGAGATCGACATCGAGATGCGGCTCATGGGATTCGGCAACCCCGAGGGCGTGACATGATGGAGCCGATGATCCGGATCCGGAGCCGGCTCGGGAAACGGCGGCCACCCAAGCGCCCGGATGGTGGCGCCGATCGCGTACCCCAGGCCGCCGCCGCGCTGGTTCCGGTGTCCACGGACACCCTGGCACGGCGCCTTGCGCTCGCGCACTACATCGAGCGGCTCATCGACGCCGGCGAGTTGCGCAACTACGCGCACGCCGCGGCGGTGCTTGGCATCACGCGAGCACGGGTTTCGCAGTTGATGGACCTCGCGCTCCTGCCCGTGGACGTGCAGCAGGAGATCCTCCTCGGCACCGAGCGGTGCAGCGAGCGCGTCCTGAGGAACACGACCTCCGGCCGCGCGCACAGACGCGGCCCACACGAGTCCGAATCGTTGAAGGAAGGATGCTTGCCGCGCAACTCCTCGTCAGGTTGAATCCGGCCGATGCCCACGGCTGCTCGTCGCCGGCACCCGCAATGCATCGAGGCGGGACCGAGCCGCGTCCTCAAGACGACCCCCGTTTTCGACACGTACTGGCGCTTCGCTGCGCAGCGTCAGGCCCTCTTCATGCACAGGGTCCTGGGAACCCCGCCACCGTGGACAAACGATCCCGTGCTCGCCGGCCACCGGTTCACGAATGTCTACCGGGCGGCGGACCGAGTGAGCCAGTACTTGATCCGACACGTCCTCTACGAGGGGCCGCAGACGAGCGAGGAGATCTTCTTCCGCGCGCTCCTCTTCAAGTTCTTCAACCGAATCGAAACCTGGGAAGCGCTCACCGGCGAAGTCGGTCCGCCGAGCTGGAGAAAGTTCGCGTTCGAGCGCTACGCGCGTGTGTTCGATGGGCTCATGAAGCGGGGCGAGCGGGTCTACTCGGCCGCGTACATCATGCCGTCGCCCGCATTCGGCTCGCGACGAAAGCACCGAAACCACCTCCGCCTCCTCGAGCATCTCATGCGCGATGGCGTTCCAGCCCGGGTTGAGCGGGCTCGGTCCCTCGAGAGCGTCTACGAGATCCTCCGTGGGTACCGTTCGCTCGGCGGATTCCTCGCATTCCAGTTCACTATCGACCTCAACTACAGCTCGATGCTGGACTTCTCCGAGATGGACTTCGTCGTTGCCGGGCCGGGCGCGCGGGACGGAATCAGGAAGTGCTTCGCGGACACGGCAGGCCTCACCGAGGCCGACGTCATCCGCACCATGGCTGGGGTCGCCGATGCCGAGTTCCGCCGCCTAGGTCTTGAGTTCCAAGACCTCTGGGGCCGTCCCCTGCAACTCATCGACTGCCAGAACCTCTTCTGTGAGGTCGACAAGTACGCCCGCGTCGTGCACCCCGACGTAAAGGGCACGTCCGGCCGCACTCGCATCAAGCAGAAATTCGCGCCGAGCCGCTCGCCGCTTCCGCAGTGGTACCCACCGAAGTGGGGCATCAAGCTGCCGACCACTTTGGCGCCCAGTGCATCACTGTCGAAGGCTGGCCAGCCACACCAAGGTGTCCTCGCCTTCGCAGCTACGCCTGCGCGATGAACTCGATCGTGCCGGCATCGAGATCGCCACGGACGATACCACCACCGTTGCCGCGAAGCTGCCGCCAGACTGCAAAGCTACGGAGGAGGGCGTCGTTCCACTCCCACGCCGAGACGTTGCGGACCTCCAGGTTTGCCGTGAGCTGTCTGATGTGGCGAAGCAGGTGCCAGTCGACGCTCGGGAGGTTCTCCAAGAAGCCGTGAGCGGCGGCGTAGACGTACGCAGCCGCGACGATCGCCTCCTCAATTACCTGGGCGCGACCGCCATCCTCGGCGTCTGCCAGGTCACGTGGGATGCGGTTCGCGACCCGCTTCTGCTTGCGGAGCAGCTTTCGCCACACGGGTGACCACCCGAGACACGCCGCGAAGCCGAGGTGAACGACGTCATGGTAGCGGTAGCCGTCGTCTTCGTAGGCGTTGTCGGTGAGCGGGTCACCAGTCGTTCCTCCGTTTCGAACGTCGATGAGCACGAGCTTCGTGATTCCATCGACGTCTTGGTGCTCGAACGCGTACTCGAATTGCCGCGGGAGCTGCTGGTCACGGTCGAAGGCCTCGTCGTACAGCGGTCGTCGTTGTTGTGGCGCACGCCACCGATCCTCGACCTTTGCAAGGTTGGCGCTCGCGATCTCCTCCAGGTCGAGGTCGAACTTGGACGCGACGTTCGACACGTACCAGAGGATGTCGCCCAACTCCTCGGCGACCTCATCGCGGAACTTCCTATGCGTCGCGCCGTCACGGAGCAGCTTCTTGTACTCGGCCAGCAGACCTCCGACCTCGCCCACGAGCCCGAGGAGCGGGATCACTTCGTGCCGGTGTGGCTCTGCAGGAGGCGGCGCAACTCCTTCGGACTCAGCCGCCGGCCTTGGGTTCTGATCGGTGACGGTTGCTCTGCGCTGGTACTCGTCGAAGTTCATGACATCACTCCCGGCCGCTCGTTCGGCCCGATGACTTCGTCGGCAGCGGCCAGCAGTTTGGCCAACTTGCCCTTCCCGATCTCGCACTCGGCAATCCCCGTGAAACAGGTCATTCGAATCAGTTGGAGACCGAGTTCGTGGGCTGCAAAGCGGCCAAGCCTGCAGAGGCCGACGTAGTTCCCATACGCGCGCTCGACCAAGTACTGGCTCGCGTAGAAGGCGTTCAGACAAAGGCCATCGTCGATGGGCGCGAAGGTGACGTGCTGCAAGCAGGGGAAGCCAAGCTGGGCCGCCGCAGAGTGATCTTGCGCGGGATTGAAGATGCCGATCTGAAGCACGCTTCGCCTCACACTGTTGCGTGCGCTGTAGGTGGCAAGGGCGAACTCGACCTGATTCTCCTTCCCCGTCGGACCCCCGCTGATCATCCGGTCGAAGTAGATGCCGCGGCGGTTCTTGCCAGAGGCGCCCCGAAGGCGTGGGGCAATCCTGCTGTACCGGTCGAACAGCTGACGCCGCGGTGCCGATGGGTTCCACATCGACCACGGGAAGATCGTGTTCGCGACCGTGTCGACGCTCTGCATGCCCCGCCCGGCGAGGAGGGCGTCCAGTTCTCTCCGGATCCTGGGTTCCTCCTGGAAAGCGCCGCTCGTGTCAAACCCGGTGACCGAGACGACGAGGGGACCAACCTCCTTGCGCCCTCGTGCGCTGGCAATGCGAAGCGCCCGTGCCCACGCCACCGACAGGTTCGCCTCCTCGATGAACTGCTCACTCGCCATCGGCGACGTCCTCCAAGTGCCGGTACCGCGCCAAACCCGTGAATGCTCTTCGGCTCACACGAAGCGACAGCTCTGGCCGTCCCGCGGCGATCGACACCGCTCCGATTCCGGGTGAGCACGCGACCCAGTATCCCTCATGTCCTGCTATTACCGATGCACATGCGCCGATCACCTCCGCGCCCATTGGCAGGACGACGACATCGCCAACCTCCAGGTCGACGGTTCGCCGACCCCAGTGCTGGTCGACGACCACCAGGGCGTGCTCGACCTCGAAGCCGGCGAGTCGCTCGCGCAGCTTCGGGAGCCTCACGCGACGGTACTCTTCCGCCACGCTCGGCGAAAGGAGTCGAAGCGTCCGCTCAAGGTGCGCGATCAGCGTTGTGAAGCCGACCCCGAGTTCCTGCCCGACCACGAAGATCATCTCAGGCGTCACGTCCGCGACGGACCAACCGCGCTTGGCGAACGCGGAGTTGATGGCGAGCTTGGGCATCATCAGCGCCGCAGCAAACCGCTGTGCCACGAACTCATCGGGGTTCCAGGTGTCAACGGTGAGATCTTCCCTGAGCTCATCCAGCCGGGTGCCGTGACCGAAGACGTGGTGGCCGATCTCGTGGCCGCAGGTGTAGCGCCTGCGGCCGGGAGGTCGCTCGGCGCTCACCAGTATGGTAGGCCTGGGCTCTGGGGAGTACATGCCCTCGAGGCTCGGCAGAGGGACCAGGCGAACGGGCACCTCGAGCCCCTCGGCGATGTCGAACGGGCACACTCCCTCTGCTGGCCCGACGCCGAGATCGGCGCGGACGCGAGCGGCTGCGCGAGCCGCCATTCTGGCGAGGTCGTCCGTTCTCACCGCTTCTCGCGCCTCGACTTGCGCAGACTCGAGAGGAGGCGAAGTACCTTGTCGAGATCGTCGCGCTTGAGCTTGGAGAGTTCACGGGCCGCAAGTCTCACCCGATCGTCCACGCCTTCATCGCCGCCTTCCGATCCCGCAAGCCATGCCACGGAGACCTCGTAGATTCGTGAGAACTGCGCGAGTTCCTCGGCCGGCACCCGACGTCTACCGGCCTCGATTTCCGAGATCGTGGGCCGATGCATGTCCAACATCTTCGCGACTTGACCCTGGGAGAGACCGGCTTGTTGGCGGGCGAGACGCAGTCGCTCAGCCACGGTGCTCATGCCTTCCCTCCGCTGGCGGCGAGCAGTTCGGAGATGCGGTTGGTGACCTCCTTCAGCGAGAGCGCGCGCGTACCGTCCTCGGACACGAACAGGTTGTTCTTGTCGAGGCTGCACCCGAGCTTCTCCTCAAGCAGGACGGTCACCTCGATCGCGATCAGCGAATCGAAGCCGTCCAGATCGCCGATGGGCTTCGAGCGGGGACCGAGATCGGCCCATGTCCTGCCGCTGAGTTCCTGGACCTCCCTGAGCACTGCCAGCACCTTGGTCTCGATCTGGTCACGGTCGATATTCATGTGCGCCTCCATGTAGGTAAGAAAAACTTACCACTAGTAAGCCTCTGGGTCAAGGCGTGCTCGCCGCGTTTCTGGAGTGGGTCCCGACCTTGAACGGGGCGTCTCCGCTGGCTTGGTACGCCGCGGGAGGCTTCACAGGGGAGGCAGCGACGGGAGCGGGGCGGTCAGGTCAGATCGCGGCCAGGCGGTACCACTGCATTCCCTGCCACAAGATCTTCGACCCCTGCTGCTGCAGCCGGGGCTACCTGCGGCCGCACATCGGACCGCAGCTGCTCGGCGTTGGCGTTCGGTTGAAGGCCGGGATTCCCGGGCGCGGCGTGTCGCCTCGGGCGAAGATGGGCGTCTCTTCGCGCCGCAGGAGAGCACGAGAGCGGGTCATTCCAACGTGCTGGGAGGTCGCTGTAGTACGCACCCGCGACCGCTCTCGCATGCCGCGCATCGAGAGCGCCGCCGCTCGCGCGCACACCGCACATTCCCCCGCACGCGCGCCGCTTCCGCTTGCCCCCGGTACACGACCCAGCCCCGCGGCGTTCACCGCGGGGCTGGTCCGGTCCGCCTGCGCGGACAACTGGCTCCTCGAGTAGGACTCGAACCTACGACCCAGTGATTAACAGTCACTTGCTCTACCGACTGAGCTATCGAGGATCGCTCGATCGGGCATCGGCCCGTTCGGGGCGGCAACCTTAGCAGCCGGGCCGCCCCGTGCAAGCATCGCATCGCCGGCGGGCGCCGGCGGGGCGACGGGCCGCGCCCAGGGCCGGCTCAGCCCTTGGTCGGCTTCCTCTCCTTCATCTTCTGCAGGCGCAGCTTCGCGGTCTGCAGCAGCGCGTCCTCGGCGGCCTTCTCGGTGAAGGCCTCCTTGTCCTTGACGAAGACCAGGCACTTGCTGGTCACGCCGTTCGGGTGCGCGCGGATGACCCCGGGCACCTTCTGCAAGACGTCACGCGTCTCGACGGCGGTGCCCATTCAGCCGAGGCCCGAGATCGACACCTCGTAGACGATCGCGGCCTTCGGGACCTCGACCTCCTCGAGCTTCTTCAGCCGCACCCTGCCGGCGCGCTTCTGCTCGAGGCGCAGGTTGAGGTCGGCGAGCTCCGGCACCGCGTCGCCGGCGGCTTCGAAGTAGCCGATGCCGGTGGTGTCGAAGACCAGGTTCTCGATCTTCTTGTCCTTCTCGAGGATCGCACGGACCCTCTCGGCCTGGCCGGCCGCGCTTCAACCACCGAGGCCGGTGGCCTCGATCCGCCAGAGCTTCTCGACGTCCGCCTTCGGCTTCGGCACCTGGCCCTCGGTCTGGGCCAGGAGCGGCAGGCCGAACGCGAACACCGAGAGCAGCGCACTCGTCTTCGTTCGCATCGATCGCTCCTGTGGGGCTGTTCCGTCGCGCCGGCTCGGGCCGGCGACGGGCGGAGTATCGGCTCTCGGGCCCCGGGTGCAATGGGCTCTTCTTCGCGCGGGCGGCACGGGCCGGCGCCACCGGGCCCGCGTCGGGAACGCGGTGCGCGAACCTCAGAAGCGCCAGGCCGGAAGCTCCCGGGGCGGCAGCGCGGACCCGAGCGCCGCGCGCAGGACGGCGATCGGCATCGAGCCCTGGCGCAACACCTCGTCGTGGAACTCCCGTTCGGACCGGCCGCCGCGCCGCACCTGCTCGTCGTGCAGCGCCCGCAGCTGCAGGCCGCCGAGCATGTAGGCGGCCTGGTAGAGCGGCCCGTAGGCGCCGCCGACCGAGCGGCGCACCTCGCCCTCGGCGGCGGCGCGCTCGTGGCCGACCCGGTCGATCAGGTAGTCGACGCACGCGGGGCCGGACCAGCGGCCGAGGTGGAAGTTGAGCGAGAACACGATGCGCGCGCAGCGGTGCTTGCGCCAGTAGAGCATGCCGACCCGGTCCTCGGGGCCGTGCGCGAGGCCCAGGTCGTAGAGCCGCATCTCCCAGTAGAGCGCCCAGCCCTCGATCCAGAACGGCGTCGAGAACGGTCGCCGCCAGACCCGGTGCCGCGCCTGCATGAACTGCTGCAGCCAGTGGCCGGGGATCAGCTCGTGGTGCACGGTCGCGCGGCAGAAGTGCTCGTTGTTGCTGCGCAGCGACTGCAGCTTCTCGTCGTGCGCCATCGCGTCGGTCGGGAAGCTGACCTGGATCGTGTTGCCGCCGAGGAAGAACGGGTTCACGCGCTGCGCCTTGCGCGACATCATCGACATGCGCCAGCACTCGTCGGAGAGCGG
>CALJUJ010000606.1 GCA_937975525.1 uncultured bacterium | reverse complement strand
AGCGCGCCCTCGATCCGAACAGCCCGACGGTGCTGATCGACGCCGACAGCGGCGAGCGGATCCCGCACTTCGCCGAGCTCGATGCCCAGGCGACGTCGCCGGCGACGCAGGTCGTCATCCTGCGCCCCGGGGTGCGGCTGCGCGAGACCCATCGCTACATCGTCGCGTTCCGCGGCCTGGTCACGGCGGACGGTTCTCCCGTCGAGCCTCCGCGCGCGTTTCAGATTCTGCGCGACGGCGAGGACACGCCGGTGCGTACGATCGAGGAACGGCGGCCGCTGCTCGAAGACGTATTCACGCGCCTCGCCGACGCCGGCGTCGCACGTGACGAGCTTCTGTTGGCCTGGGACTTCACCGTCGCCAGCTCGCGCAGCCTCACCGAGCGTCTGGTCACGGCTCGCGACAAAGCCCTCGAGTTCAACGGCCCCGGGGCGCCGCCGTACACGATCACGTCGGTCGAGGAGGACGTCGACGAGAATATCCTTCGCCGCGTGCGGGGCACCTTCACCGTGCCCCTGTACATGACGAGCGCGACGCCCCCGGCACGCTATCAGTTGGGTGCCGATGGCCTGCCCGAACAGAACGGCACGACGACGGCGCCGTTCGTGGTGAACATTCCCCGCGCTGCCGTCGCCGACGGAGTGGCACGCCCGGCGCGGCCCTGCGTCTACGGTCACGGCCTGTTCGGGAGCCACAACGAAGCGAGCGCCGGTCACCTGCGCGCCTTCTCGAACGACGTCAACATCATGTTCGGCGCCACCGACTGGATCGGCATGGCGGACGAGGACGTCCGTCACGTCGTCCGCATGGTCCCGGATCTGTCCGGGTTTCCGATCCTGACGGACCGCCTGCAGCAGGCGATGATCAATTTCATCTTCCTCGGCCGACTCTTCGTCGCCGACGACGGATTCGTCGCCGACGAAGCGTTTCAGTGGGAAGGGCAGCCGCTGATCGACACGAGCGAGCTCTACTACTACGGAATCAGCCAGGGCGGCATCCAGGGCGGGACCTACCTGGCGGTTTCGCCCGATACGACGCGCGGCGTGTTCGGAGTCGGCGCCATGAACTACAGCTTCCTGCTCCGTCGCAGCATCGACTTCACCCCGTTCCAGGTCGTCCTCAATCTCAACTACCTCGGCGAGCTCGACCGGGCCCTGCTCTATCCGCTGCTGCAGCAGATCTGGGACCGCGGCGAGCCGCAGGGCTATGCTTCGCGCTTGGTGGACGATCCCCTGCCCGGAACGCCGGCGAAGAAGATCCTGATGCAGCCGGGGATCAACGACTCGCAGGTGTCGCACGTCGCCGCCGAGATTCAGGCACGGAGCATGGGACTGCCGACGACCGCACCGTCGGCTCGTCCGGTGTTCGGAATCCCGGAGATCGAGGCTCCGTTCGACGGCTCCGCGTTCATCCCGTACGACGTCGGCGGCATCGCACCACCGATCACCAACGAAGCTCCTACCGTGGAGAACGGCGTACACGAAGCCGTCCGACGCTTGCCCGAAGCGCAAGCGCAGATCGACGCATTCCTCCGCCCGGACGGCATGATCGTCAATTTCTGCGACGGCCCGTGCCGCTTCGAGGACGTGCCCAACGTGATCACGGAGGAATAGGGTTCGGGCCGAGCGATGGGCTCCGCCGCGGCGCCGGTGCCGCGGGAGCCCTGTCGCGAACCCGTTTCTTCCGCCGCGCCGGCAAGGATCGGCGCTGTTGCGCTCCCCTTCCGCGGCATCGATTCGCGCTTGCACCCGTCGATCGTGTGCTAGAATGCGAGATCGACATGCGCGTGCACCTGATCATCGCATGCGTCGTGGGTCTGCAGGCCGCCTTAGCGCCGCATCGCTGCGACGCCGGGGCGTTCACCTTCGCCAGCGAGGGTACCCCCGATGTCATCACCCACCCCGCCGGATACTACGGTGCGGGCGGGCCCCTCGAGGTCACGGTCTGCATCGACCCATCTTCCGCATACGTGACGCAGATGGAGCCGACCATCCGCAATGTCGTCGCCACCTTCAACGCGCTCCTGCCAACCGTCGACAACATCCGCTCGGGCTCGAGCAACAACGTCCCCAACGGTCATCTGGATTTCGAATCGGTCGCCCTGCACGAGGTTGGCCATTGCCTCGGCATGGCACACCCCAACGCCGCCACCGAATCGGGCCTGCCGAGTAGCCAGCGTGACTACACCCGCGCCGGCGACGGACCGAACAACACCTACAACTTGAACGCCGGGTCCGACGGAGTCATCGGGAGCGGCGACGACGTCCGCGGCGACGACGTCAACCTGCACTGGTTCCGGCGAGCCGACAACGATCCCTTCGCGATTGCACCGATCGTCGACACCTCCACCTACGCCCGCAACACCAGCCAGCTGCCCCCCGGACACAGCTTCGCTGCCAACGGCGGCCGCGACGTCGCCGCACTCCTCGGGCTTCCCCCCACCGAAGCGGTAATGCAGCAGCTCACGTTCTTCGACGAGGCGCAGCGATCGTTCGCGGCCGACGACGTGGCGACCCTGCAGCTCGCTTCCGCCGGGCTGGATCGAACGGCAGGAACCCCCGACGACTACACCCTATCGCTCCGCTATGTCGGCAGGACCACCGCATGCGACATCGTCGTCGCCTTCTCGACGGCAGCATCGCTCGCGTTTTGCCAGGTCACGGCGTCGTACATCGCACCGAACCACCTGACGATTTCTTCGGCGGATGTCCGCTTCAACCCGAACTTCAACTGGTTCTTCAACCCAGCCCCACCGACCGCGACACCGACCCGGACGCCGACGCGCAGCGCCACGCCCACGCGAACGCCGACGACGACGCCGACCCACACGCCCACGCGGACACCGACCTCGACGCCTACGGCGACCCCGTCGCCGACGCCGACCTT
>CALJUJ010000605.1 GCA_937975525.1 uncultured bacterium | reverse complement strand
ACGTTGCCCGCATAAGTCAGCAGCCGGTCGTCGTAGGCGAACTCGAGTCGATCGGCGACGACCTCGACCGGCGCGCCGCTGCGAGCGAGATTGATGCGGCTGAGCAGCGGCTCGCCGCTGCGTGCCGTCGTCGCCGCGGCAACGCTCGCGATGGCCACGACCCCCAGCAGCGCGAGGCTAGCGGAGCGCATCGCGACGCTCCGCCGAGAAGGCGCTCGGCTGCAAAGTCATGGCGACGTTGCCCGCGAGGCTCAGCACCTGCCGATCGATGTCGACCAGCATGTCCTCGCCGGTCAGATCGAGATACGACCCGGCGATCTGCACCGCGCCCGGTGCCGATATCCGGCGGTTGCGATGGTCGTAGACGGCGTCCTCGGCGAGGACTCGCATCTCGGCGAGGTCGACCTGGATCTCGCCCCGCATCTCGACGAACTGCACCGACTGATCGGCGAGCACCACGCGCCCCTCGTCGCCGGACAAACCGAGGCGGTCGCCGTCATCGAGGAACCAGGCGACCATGGGCTCGCGAACCACGACGATGCCGTCGTCCTCGAAGTAGCGCGCATCCTCGGCCGAGACTTCCCACACCTTGCGCCCGTCCTTGACCTGGACACGGCGGAAGTCCTGCAGGTGGTGGCTCACCCCCGGCAGCAGCTCGAGGCTCTCCTGGGCGACTTCCTCGCCGCGCTGCTGCCACAGGCTGCGGCCGACGAGGGTCGCCCCAGCGCCGACGAGGGCGACGACGAGCGCGATCACCAGCCAACGAAGCTTGGTCCTCATGGGAACGCGTGCCTCACGCCGCGGGGCGAAAGTGCAGGTAGAGCGACAGACCGACGTAGTAGACGGGGAAGTACAACGACGCGACCGTCAGCTGCGAAGACGGCGTCGGCAGCTGCACGAGCAGCACGAGCATGATCAACGCCCAGGTCGCTCCGAGCACGTAGGTCAGCGTGCGCGCGACGTTGTTGCGGCTCGGGTAGAGGTAGCGAATCGGCACGAACACGAGGACCGAGAGGACGATCAACACGGTGACGTTGACCCACGGCGGCGCCTGGAAGAGGTACAGGTAGAAGACGACGATGTTCCAGTACGACGGGAAGCCGGTGAAGAAGTGGTTGGCGGTGTCGTCGCTGGTCTTGGCGTCGGACTGCGAGAATCCGTAGCCACTCGCGATCAGAGGTAGGCTCGCCACCGCCACGCCGACCCATCCGGAGGGGAGCAGGCTGGCCTGGTAGGCGAGCACGATCGGCACGACGACGTAGTTCAGGTAGTCGACGATGTCGTCCAGGCGCGCGCCGTCGAACTGCGGCAGCACCGTCTTGACGTCGACGCGACGCGCCAGCTGCCCGTCGGTCGCGTCGATGAAGGTCGCCACGGCCATGCAGGCGAACGCGAGACTGAACCAGCCCTGCCCCGAAGCCACGAGGGCGACCAGCCCGAGCGGCGCGCCGATCGCGGTGTAGAGATGGACGCCCCAGGCGGCCCAGGTTCGCAAGCTCATCGATTCGACTCCAAAGCCCGTCGACTATACGCAAATCGGCGCGACCGGTGCCAGTCCGCGGGCACCGCGACCGGTCAGCGCACCGCCGGCAGCGGCACCACCGGGGCGCGCGCCCCCGCGGGCAGGTAGCCGCGCGCCTCGGGGAGCCAGCGACGGATCTGGTCCTGGCGGGTGCCATAGCTCGGATGGGTCGAGAAGAACTCGGGCGGCTGTGCGCCGCCCTTCTCCGCGAAACGCTCCCAGAGGCGCAGCGCCGCCTCGGGGTCGTAGCCGGCCTTCGCCATCAGCGCGAGACCGATCTGGTCGGCCTCCGACTCCTGCGAGCGTCCGAAGGGCAACATCACGCCGTATTGGGCGCCGAGCCCGAAAGCCGCCATCACCCCCTGCTGGGTGGCTGGAGCCGCGCCGTCGAAGGCGATGGACAAGCCCGTCCCGAGCATCTGCAGCAGGCTGGTCTGACTCATCCGCTCGCCGCCATGGCGGGCGATCGCGTGGCCGACCTCATGGGCGAGCACGGCCGCGAGCCCGGCGGTGTCGCGCGCCACCGGGAACAGCCCGCTGTACACGAGCACCTTGCCACCCGGCAGGACCGACGCATTGGCGGTGTCGGGGGCGTCGATCACGTTGAACTCCCAATCGAAGTCGGGCCGATCGGAGACGGCGGCAATGCGCCGGCCGACGTCGCGCACCGGCTCCAGCAGCCGTGCGTCGCGGACCACCGGCTCCTGCGAGAGGACGTGCTGGTAGACCTCGGCGCCGAGCTGCATGAACTTCTCCGACATCTCGGCCATGCCCTGCTCCTTGCGCTCGAGCGCGGCGGCGTAGTCGCGCACGTCCTGCGTGATCTTCATGGAGCAGAATTTGGGGCCGCACATGGCGCAGCCGTGCACCAGGACGGCACAGGCAACGGCGGCGATCCAGCCGGTTCGAGCGCATCTCATGGTGCGGCGATTCTAGCGCAACCCTCGTGATTCGAAAGCGCCGCACGCGCTGCCGCGCGTGCCCGTCGCGGCGGCGCGGGCGCCCGCAACCCGGGGCACCGGGTCGTGCTGCCGGATTCACCGCCGCGCCGCGACCGTGCTACAGCGCCCAGCATGGACACCACCGCGCGCCGGCTGCTGATCGCCGCGGTTCCCCTGCTCGCCATCGCCGCCGCCGCGGCGTTCGCCACTGCCGGAGGAACCCGTGAAACGGCGGCGCGGACGGCGGCTGGCATCGCCGTCGTGTGCTGGGCGATCGTCCTGGTCGCGTATCGTCGGCGCCGCGCGGCATGGCCACGGGCGCTGCCGGCGATTCTCGGCGGCGCGGCGATCCTGATGGCGGCCGGCCAGATCAGCGGCGACTCGGCGGCCACCTATCCGCTCGCCAGTTGGCACATGTTCTCGTCGGTGAGCCCGAAGCACCGCTATGCCTACCACGACGTGCACGGAGTAACCGAGGCCGGTCGCGCGGTGCGCCTCGTCCCCGGCGCCCTGTTCCCATCGGTCGGCAATCACCTCTTGTACGCTCGCCTGCACCGCGTCTTTCAGCACGTACGCCGGCCGCCGGTGCAACCGGCGGTGGCGCCGGCGCACGCCGAGCGCGTCGCGGCGGCACTCGATGCGCTGGTGCGGCGCTACGACGCGCTGCACCCCGAGGACCCCATTGCGATGGTGCGCCTGGAGCGCGTGCAGCTGCAGTGGCAGGCGGCGACGGGCGAGCATTCCCGGCGGCGGATCGTCCTGCTCGAGCAGCCGGTGATCACGCCATGAGCTTGATCCACGCGCAGGCGACGCCGGCGACTCTCGTCTGGGCCGAGCGTCTCGTCGTGCTCCTCTGGATCGGCAAGACCGGATGGACAGCGTGGAGCGACCTCGCCGAGTTGCCGTTCGTGCTCTACGAGCCCGTGAGCTTTCATCGCTGGATCCCCGCGGAGTGGCTCGGCGTCCTCCTACGTGCCGACGTCCTCGCCGCCATGCGCGCGAGCGCGATCGTCCTTCTCCTGCTGGCGTTGTGGTCTCCCCTTCGTGCCCTCGGCTTTCTCGGCGCGGGCTGCGTGTTGATGCATAATCAGGCGCTGCTCTACGGCTTCGGCGTCGGCAACCACCAAGAGATCGTTCTTCTCTACGCCCTGTTCGTCTTCGGGCTCTTCGCCTTGGCGGGCGCCCGCTGGCGGGAACGCGCGCCGGGCGCGCCGTTGGTCGTGATTCTCGCCCTGCTCGCCTTCTCGTACGTTCTCTCCGGCGTCTACCGCGTCCTGCTGCACCCCGAGGTGCTCGTCGATACCGGCGCGATGATGGGCTGGATCCTGCTCAACTCGTACCGACCGTTGTACTACGGCTGGGAGATCGGCCCGACGTTGCCGTGGGGACCGACCCTCGCCGTGCTGGCGCAGACGGGCCTGGTGATCGTCACCGTCCTCGAGATCCTCGCCCCCGTCGCGCTGTGGTCGCGCGGCTTCCGCTGGCTGTTCGTCGCCGTCATGATGGTGCCCTTTCATCTCAGTTGCCTGCTGCTGATGAACATCTTCTTCTGGGAGAACGGTGCGCTGATGCTGCTGTTCTGGGAGACGGCGAGGCGTGCTCCACCGGGCCGCGCAGCGGACCCACGCGCGGGTTGACGAGCGACCGGCGCTTGCCCCAATCTCCGCCCATGTCGATCGCCCGAACGCTGTCGCCGTACATGATGGCAGCGCTGACCAGTGCCACGCTGCGCGACCTGCAGCGCACCGCCACCGAGCTCGGACGCCGGGTGCGCTTCGCGCCGCACCGCATCGCCTACTTCCATCAGGTCGACGATCCCTACAGCCACCTCGCGGCGCAGACGCTGGAGCCGCTCTGCGAGCGCTACGACATCGAGCTCGAGCCGCACCTGGCCGCCGCCCCCGACGACGACGCCGCTCCCGACCGAGCGCGCCTGGAGGCGTTCGCGCGCAAGGACGCGGGCGACATCGCCCCCGCCTACGGCCTGTCGTTTCCGGCCGGTGCTCCGGCGCCCGATCCGGCCCTCTCGCGCGCCGTGGCGGCGACCCTCGCTGCCGCGCCCGCGAGCGCGTTCGCGCGGCGCGCGGTGCATCTCGGCACCGCCCTGTGGGCCGGCGACGCACAGCGCATCGCAGCGCTCGGCGAACGCTACGGGCGCGTGTCCGACGAAGAGGCCGCCGCGACCGAGCGTGCCGGCAGCGCCCGGCGACGCGACGCCGGCCACTATCTGGGGGCGACGTTCGCGTACGGTGGCGAATGGTACTGGGGACCCGACCGCCTGCACTACCTCGAGGCGCGACTCCGACAGCTCGGTGCCGTCCGCCCGACGGCGCCGGCCGAGCCGATCGTGCCAACACCGGCAACCCAGTCTGGTGGCCGGCGCCAAGGCGACGCGACGGTGGTCGTCGAGGCCTTTCTTTCCCTGCGCAGCCCTTACAGCCATCTGGCGACCGCGCGGGTGCTCGCTCTGCCGCGGCGCCATGCCATCGAGCTTCGCCTGCGGCCGGTGCTGCCGATGGTGATGCGCGGCCTCCAGGTGCCGTTGGCGAAGCGGCTCTACATCGTGCGCGACGCCAAGCGCGAGGCCGACCGCCTCGGACTCGCCTTCGGTCACATCTCCGACCCGGTGGGTGAGCCGGTGGAACGAGCCTACGCACTGTATCCGTGGGCTCGCGACCACGGACGTGGCGGCGAGCTGCTGCACTCGTTCACGACGGCCGCGTTCGCCGAAGGCATCGACACGGGCACCGACGACGGGCTGCGCCACGTGGTCGAACGCGCCGGGCTCTCGTGGTCGGAGGCGCAAGCGCACCGCGCCGACAGCGCATGGCGCGACGAGCTCGAGGACAACCGCCGCGCGATGCTCGACATGGGCCTGTGGGGCGTCCCGAGCTTTCGTGTCAGCGGCGGCGACCGCGCGCCTTTCGCCACCTGGGGCCAGGACCGCCTCTGGCTGGTGGAACGGGAGATCACCGCGCGCAGCGCCGCGTAGGGGCACGAGAGGATTCGATGGCGGCGAACGAAACGGATCTACGCGCGATCGCCGACCGCATCGCGATCGACGACCTCCTCACCCGCTACGCGACCGCGGTCGATCGACGCGACTGGGATCTCTGGCGCAGCTGCTTCACCGCCGACGCGATCATCGACTACACCGACGCGGGAGGCATCCGCGGGGGCGTCGACGAGGTTGCCCGCTGGCTCGCCGAGGTCATGCCCCTGTTCGCCATGACGCAGCACCTGGTGACCAACCGCGAGGTGATTCTCGAGGGCGACCGCGCGACCGCGCGCTGCTGCTTCTTCAACCCGCTCGGAGTCGCCAGCGGCGATGGCCCGATGCGACTCTACTTCGACGGCGGCTACTACCACGACCAGCTCGTCCGCACCGACGACGGCTGGCGCATCGTCGAGCGCGTCGAGGAGACCGCCTACTCGACCCGCATGCAGCCACTCGGCGCGCCGGGACGCCGCTGACGTCACTCCAAGTGCTTGCGCACGCGGGAGTTCTCGACCAGATCCGCGTAACGCTTGCCGTCCTTGAGGATCTCGATCAGGCCGCGCATCACGCACAACAACGGCTCGTCGACGACACGCGCGCGCAGTCCCATCGCATCCTTCAGGCGCTCGCCCCAGCCCGGCAGCAGCGCGCCGCCCCCGACGAGTGCGGCGCCATCGGTGAAGATGTCCGCGGCGAGCTCCGGCGCGAGCCGCTCGACGCTGCGGCGTACGGCGTCGGTGATGCTCCTCGCCACTGGATCGAGAGCCTGCTGGATCTCTTTGGTCTGCACCATCAACCGTTGCGGCTTGCCCGTGCGCTTGCTCAGCCCCTTGACCTCGAAGAGATCGTCGCCCGCGGGGTAGACGCGGCCGTAGCGTATCTTGATCTCCTCGGCCGTGTTCTCGCCGATCGAAAAATTGTAGCGGTTGCGAAAGAATCCCTGGACGGCCTGGTCCATCGCGTGGCCGGCCATCCGCACCGACTCGCAGTGCACGACGTCGTTGAGCGACAGCGACGTCACCTCGGTGGTGCCGCCGCCGATGTCGATCACCAGATGCCCGCGCGGTTCCTGAATCGCCATACCGGCTCCGAGGGCGGCGGCGAAGGGCTCGCGTACCGCATCGACGCGATCGGCGCCGGCGGACTCAGCCTCGCGCACGAGCGCATCCATCTCGACGGCGGTCGCACCGAACGGAATGCACACGACGACCGCCTTGCGCGACAGCCGATGCCCTTGCGATGCGACACGCAGGAAATGGCGGAACATGGCGCGCGCCGCTTCGAAGTCGGCGATGACGCCATCGCGCAGCGGGCGCACCACCTGGATGAACTCGGGAGAGCGCCCGATCATCGTGCGCGCGCGCTCACCGAACGCGATCGCTTCCCCGGTGGAGCGCCGGATCGCCACCGCCGACGGTTCGGACAGCACCATCCCCTTGTCCAGCGTGTAGACGAGCGAGTGTGCCGTACCGAGATCGATGGCGATGCGGTGCCAGAGCATGGAGCGCTGTATGACACCGCGTCCGTAGGCCGGCAACACGCCGGCGCGCTTCGACGTTGACTCCACCGGCATTGCGTTCCAGCTTGAGCCCATGCTCGTTTTCCGGCGTGGCGTGGCCGCATTCTCGACTCTGCTCGTGCCCTGGGCCGCTGGCGCCGCGCTCGAGCTGTCCTTCGCCGCGCGCGTCGACTACCCGGTCGACGGCAGCCCGCGCCTCGGCGCGGTCGGTCGCATCAACGAGGACGCGTACCCCGACCTGGTCCTCGCCACCGACGACGGCATCGCCGTGCTCTTCGGCACTCCCACCGGCGCGCTGTCCGCACCGCTCACGTCGACGTTCCCGGGCCGCGCCTACGCGCTGGCGGTCGGCGACGTCGACGGCGACGGGCTCGCCGACGTCGTCGGGGGCGACAAGCTCGACCGCGCCGTGCGCCTGCTCCGCGGCGACGGCGCAGGCGGCTTCACGCTCGGCGCCGAGATCTCGCTGACGGGCCGCCCGGCGGCGGTGGCCATCGCCGACATCGATCGCGACGGCGCCGCCGACGTCGTCGTCGGCACGGACGAAGGACTCGCCATCGCCACGGGCGATGGCGCAGGGGGCTTCGCCGCGGCGGTGATGGTCGCGCGCGACCATCCGGTGGGCCGCTTGGCCATCGCCGACTACGACCAGGACGGGGCTCCGGAGATCGCTGCGTTTCGCGACGATCTCGGCACCGTGCACGTCTACGACCGCGGGGCGCAGGGACGCTGGAGCGCGGCGAGTCGGCGCGACATGCGCGCGGCGGTGCTCGACGTCGTCGCCGCCGACGCCGACGGCGATGGTGCGACCGATCTCGTCGTCGTCGAGCGCCGCGGCGTCGCCGTGCTGGTCGGCGACGGTCGCGGCGGCATGGCCGCTCCGCGGCGGGTCTACCGCAGCACCGGCGCGCGAGCGGTTGCGGCCACCGACGTCGACGCGGACGGCACTGCCGACCTGGTCGTGCTCGACGAGGCGCGCCGCGCTGCGGTCGTGCTGCTCGGCCACGGCCGTGGACGCTTCGCTGCGGCCGGCGGCTACAACATCGGCGCCGGAGCGGTCGCGGCTATCGCCGCCGACCTCGACGGCGACGGCCGCAACGACGTCGTCGCGGTCAACCAACGCAGCAACGGACTCACCCTTCTCCTCAATCGCGGCCACGGCCTCTTCGCCGGAGCACTGGTGTTCGACGTCGGCGAGGATCCGGTGGCGGCCACTCCTGCGGATCTCGACGGGGACGGCCATCTCGACCTCGTCGTCGTCGACGAGGGCCCCGGGCGGGTGCACATCCTCGGCGGCAACGGCAAGGCGCGCTTCCAGCTGCGCGACGACGTCCGCGTCGGTCGCCAAAGCAAGGCCGCCGTGGTCGCCGATTTCGACGCGGACGCACGGGTCGACATCGCCGTGGCGAACTACGCCTCCGACGACGTCGCCGTCTTGAGCGGCACGGGCCGGGGAAGATTCGCATCCCCGCTGCTGGTCGCCGTCGGCCGCGGGCCCAGCGCGCTGGCGGCGCTCGATGCCAACGGTGACGGATTCACCGACCTGGCGGTGGCGAACACGCTCTCGGACAGCGTTTCGTTGCTTTACTCGGACGGCCGCGGGAGCTTCCCGAAGGCGCTGCACCTGCCGGTGCGGGGGCGGCCGGAGTTACTGCTGCACGGCGATTTCCACG
>CALJUJ010000604.1 GCA_937975525.1 uncultured bacterium | reverse complement strand
CGCGCGAAGCGAACCCGCCGCCGAGTGTCCGTCGAGCACCAAGGGTTAGTTCGGCCGGTGTGGCGATTGCAAGAGGGGTCGTCGGCGCGCTGCGGATGGGCGTCGTTCGGTGGACTCTCGTGTGTGTTGGCTGTGGGTATGGATGCGCGGGCTGACGTGCCGAGCGTCGTGGGGAGTTGCCGTTGCCCATGTGCCCGGTCCGTACCGTCCATTTCTACCTCCCCCTAGCCCCCTCCTTGGTAAGGAGGGGGGGCGCTGGTCTGGTGCGTCGTCAGCGGAGCGTTTCCCTGTTCGCCGAGGGGGCCTTCAACTTCCGCACGCCCAGCCGAGCATTCCCCCTCCTTGCCAAGGAGGGGGTCAGGGGGAGGTAGAGATAGGGTTCGCTGCTGCTGGGCTGCTTCAGTCTCCCGTCCAGCGCACGCGCATCACCCGGGCGTTGGTGAAGGGGTCGCCGGCCGGGTCGGTATCGTACAGCGTCGTGAAATAGAGACCGTCGGGGCCGAAGGCGACGCCGATGACCGTCGCCTTCGCCGAGCCCGCGTAGCGGAGGAAGTCCTCCGGGCCCGCGCGTAGCGCGCCGGCGGCGTCGACCTCGAACCGTAGAATGCGCTTGCCCGTCTTGCTGGCCCCGGTGGTGAAGTCCTGGCCCGCGGCGGCGACGAAGGCCCAATCGCGCCAGCGATCCGGAAACGCGTTCGTCTGCATCACGTCGATGCCCACCGGCGCAATCGCCGGCGACCAGGTGAACAGCGCATGCGTACGCATGCTGCGGTCGCTGCCGTCGTAGCCCATGTCCCATCCGGGCTCGGGCGCGTACACCCGGTCGCGCGAGGGGCCGTTCTCGCTGCAGAGCAGGCGGCCATCGCTGCGCCGCAACGCCATGCCGAAGGTGTTGCGCACGCCCGGGTTGAGCACGTAGCTGCGTGGTGACGTCGGAGCGTCGGGGTCGAAGAATGGGTTGTCGGCCGGGGCGCTGCCGTCGAGATGTAAGCGCAGCAGCTTGCCGAGAAACGTGTCCATGTCGCGCGCCGCGAACGGGTCGAATCCGTCGCCCACGGATACGATCAACGTGCCGTCGGGCGCGACCTCGATGTCCTGGATCTGGTGGCTCTCGTGACTGACGTCGTCGGGCATGTCGAGCACGACCTCGACCGTTGCCGCCGTTCGCCCGCCGTCTTCCGAACGCAGCCGCACGATTTGGTTGTGCAGCCACTGGCTCGTCGACGGCGACGTGTCGTCGCCGAGGAGCTCGGGTGCGACGGGCTCGCCGTTCCAGCGGATGTCCTCGAAGCGGGCGCGGCCGACGAGGTTGAAGAAGTTGCGTGCGTTGATGCCGACGCGGCTCGGCGCGAACGGCAGGTCGCTGGTCGAGTAGAACTCCTCCCACGCGTCCGCCTCGTGGCGGCGGTACGACGCCGACAGACTCGGGCCGTCGCCTTCGATGCGCAACCATCCGGCGGTTCCCCCGGAGACCGTGACTTCGGCGTCCTTCGTCACCGAGCTTGCGACGAGGCTCTCGACGCGATGGCGATTGCTCTCGAAGCTGACGAACACGGCGTTGTCGACGTCGGCGTAGGCGACCAGCCCGAAGGAGGTTCCTGCGATCCAGCGCTCGCGCCCGGCGATGAACGGGTAGCGCACGCGGGCGCTGAAGCTCCACGGGCCTTCCTCGGGAAGCTCGAGGTAGCGCACGACCTTGGTCTCACGCGCCCCCGACGACCATGCTGCGCGGCTCGGCAGGAACACCTCCCAGCCCGCCGGGTCGGTCCGCGCCGACCAGGCGATCGGTGGCGCGGGGGCCAGGTAGGTACGAGTCACGAAGAGATCACCGGTGCGTGGCTCGACCGTCATGCCGCCGAGCCCTACCTGACCGGCGTTGCCCGACGGGGCCGGGCTCGTGAAGTCGATCAGCTCGTCGGCGTAGAGCCAACGATCGCCGTTGCGGCCCACGGCCCAGATGCGGCCCTTCAGCTCCATGACGAAGTACGCGGGCAGATCGTCGGTGGCGGGAGCCACCGGTGCGAAGACGATCTGCGTGGGAAAGGCGAGCCCACCTTGTGCTTCCTCGACCACGTAGCCCGGCGGCACGATCCACGGCGTGAGGGTCTCGCGCACGGGTCGCGCCCAACTCGGTTCGGATTCGACGCTGCGTGCCGTGAAGGTGGCTCCCGAGCGACTCACCCAGAAGGAGGCGACCTCGCCGGGCTCGAGATCGAGGCGGGGCAGCGCGACGGTCACGCGACTCTCGGTGGCGGCCGCGCTGGCGAGTGCGAGGCGAAGCCGGCTCGCGTCGA
>CALJUJ010000603.1 GCA_937975525.1 uncultured bacterium | reverse complement strand
ACGTGGAGGAGGTCCGCGGTCCCGGGGTCGTCGGCGAGCAGCCCGTTCTCGAGCCTGGTCAGGCTTTCGAGTACACGTCGTTCTGTCCGCTGCCCACGGCCTTCGGGGCCATGCAGGGCACCTACCAGATGGTTCTAAAGACCGGCGAGACGTTGGATGCCGAGATTGCTGCCTTCACCCTGGCGGAGCCGACCGCCGTCAACTGAAGCCGCTCAGCGCGCAAATTCTTCGAGGTCGCGATCGCTGTCGATGTCCGCCGTCCTATCCGCCAGCCATCGACGATAGTCCTCGCCACGCCACGCGTCGTGGCGGCCAAGGGCGTAGAATTCCGCGTTGCGACGGTACTGCCAGGCGTTGAGGCGGTTGGCGCGGGAAGAGTCGCGCTCACGCACGACCTTCGCAGGGACACCGGCGATGATCGAGCCCGGAGGAAACTCCGATCCTTCCTTCAGCACGGCACCGCCCGCCACGATCGAACCGCGGCCGACGACGACCCCATCCATCAGCGTTGCATGCACGCCGATCAAGCAATCGTCCTCGATGGTCGCGCCATGCACCGTCGCGTGATGCGTGACGGAGCAGAAGTCGCCGATCACGGTCGGGTGGTCGTAGCCGACGTGCACCATGACGAAGTCCTGCAGGTTGCTCATGCGGCCGACGCGGATCTCGGCGCACTCGGCGCGCAAGACCGCGTTGTGCCACACGGAGGAGTTCTCGCCGATGGCAACGTGCCCGAACAGCTGCGCGGTCGGGGCGATCCAGGCGGCGCCTGCGGTGTCGATACGGTCGGAGTCGTGTCGTTCGGTCATCCTCTTCTTTCAACGCGGTCGCTCGAGTCTGTCAACGCAACGCGTTGCGCGCGTAGCGTCCCGTTTGAACCTGGCGAGCCGAGAGGCACGGTCGCCATGGTGCGCAAGCACCCTTCGGGCCGCTACGCGGCCACGGGGGCTGTCGATGAACATCAGGCGAAAGCACGACCGTGTCGAGCGGCCGTTCCGTACGCCGATTGGCCGTCCGGGACCGGTTGCCCTCGTTGCGGTCGCGGATGATCGTGGCGACGGGCGACCGGGGCGGCCGCGGTGGGGCGCCGGGTCGACTATTGACAGGCGTCGAGGGTTCGGATGGGTTGACCCACGATGTCGAGCGGTGCTCCGGAGAACCGATCGTTGTGGGCGGGCGCCGCGTGGGCGCTGGCCGGCGTCCTCGTGTTTTGGTCGTTCGGCTACACGATCATGCGCGGCTC